>RDXD01000213.1 GCA_004292575.1 Bacteroidota bacterium | reverse complement strand
ATGGTCCAGTAGTTAAAGTTGTTGGCGCTTTCCGGGTCGCTCAAAAAGAGGAAGCCGGGCAGTGTAAATACTACGCCTGCGGCAATGCTTTCGCCGGCCGAACCGGTGGTTTGAATAATGTTGTTTTCTAAAATGGTGGTGCGAAATAGGCTGCGACCTAAAGTAATGGCAATAACGGCTATGGGTATGCTGGCACTAACCGTGAGCCCGGCTTTGAGTGCGAGATACACCGTGCTGGCGCCGAAAATTATTCCAAAAATGCTACCCATCAACACAGACTTGATGGTGAATTCCTTCATGTTGGTTTCAGGATGCACAAAGGGTTGAAACTGTTTTTCGGAGTTGGCCATGGCTAAAAGATTTTTTGTGGAAGCTTTAAAGGATTGCGCTATGCAATTGTAGTGAAAAAAAAATTGCATAATATTTGGTTTATAAAATAAACTACTTTACGTTTGTCTTGTCAATCGAGATTATGAAAGGAGTTTTGATGTTTTTGGGGGTGATGATGGCTGTGTTGGGTGCTGCACAAACGCCCATTACAGGCCGCGTTTTAGATAAAAAGAGCAGGCCCATAGTGGGCGCCAGTATTGGCATTAAGGATGGCTATGATGGCACTACAAGCGATAGCCTCGGTAGATTTAAGTTTATCTGCTATGATAAGGATAGCCAAACCGTGGTGATAAGCGCTATGGGTTACAAAAGCTTGGAGCAAAAGATTTTTTTGAGCGGCAACCCCATAGAAGTAAATGGGATGCTAAAAGAGGAACCCAACGAGTTGGCTGCTGTAATAATAACCGCGGGCAGCTTTGAAGCCAGCGACGAGAAAAAGACCACGGTGCTAAAGCCGCTTGACATTGTAACGACGGCAAGTGCCAATGCCGATGTGGCGGCCGCGTTGAGAACACTACCCGGTACACAGCAAGTGGGCGAAAGTGCTGAGCTTTTTGTGCGGGGGGGTGCAGGGTACGAAACCCGCCAGTTTATTGATGGCACCACCGTAGCCAACCCGTTTTTTGGCCAGGCGCCCGATATTGCTAGCAGGGGGCGGTTTTCACCTTTTTTGTTTAAGGGCACGGTATTTAGCACCGGCGGCTATAGTGCTTTATACGGTCAGGCGCTCAGCAGTGCACTCATTTTAGAAAGCATTGACCTGCCCGAGCAAACTACGGCTAGTGCCAACGTATCGGGGTTGTTTGTTGGGGGCCAGTACCAGCACTTGGCTAAAGATAAAAAAAGCAGTTGGGGCGCCAGTGGTGGCTATACCAACCTAGGGGTATATTTTAAGCTGATAAAGCAGCGGCCCGACTTTTTTGATGCTCCCAAGGTGTATAATGCCGATGTAAACTTTAGGAAAAAGACCAGCAAAACCGGAATGCTAAAGTTTTATGGTGCCTACGCGGGCAATAAATTAGGGCTGCGAAACCCCGATATTGATGATGCTAGTTTAAAGAACTCCTTTTCGCTAAACAACCATAACCTGTACACCAACATGAGTTATAAAGAGCGGTTGGCCAATAGGTTAAAGCTTAACGCTGGTTTTAGCGTCAGCCTCAATAAAGACGATTTGTTTCAGCAGTTGCAAAACCAAGATAATAAACCTGTAACGGGTACACTGCCCCAGGAGCTAGCGGCTAAGAATTTTGGTGTAAAAAATACCAATTTGTTGGCCCAGATGCGGGCTGTGCTGGAGTACAAGCTGCGTGGTCTTAGTGCGGTGCGGGGTGGTGCCGAATATTGGTATAGCAGTGATGAGGTGCGGTTTAACAACAGGTTTACCAACACCTTAAACGATAACTTTGCAAGTGTTTTTGCGGAAGCAGACCTGTATGTAACCAATGATTTGGCTGCAAAACTGGGCGCCCGAGCCGAGCACAGTAGCCTGCTAAGCCAATGGAACATGGCGCCCCGCATGAGCCTGGCTTACAAGTTAAATAAGCGGTCGCAAATAAGCGCCGACTACGGCATTTTTTATCAGAAGCCATTGAATCAGTATTTGATTTTCAAAAGGGATTTGCCTTACATGCAGGCCAACCACTATATTTTAACCTTTCAAAAAATGACGGTTCTCAACACATTTAGGGCCCAGGTATTTAACAAGGATTACAGGCAGCTTACACGTTTTGGCCCTGACACTACGGGCGGGGGTAGGGGCTATGCCCGCGGGGTTGAGTTTTTTTGGCGCGATAAAAAATCATTGAAAGATTTCGATTACTGGATAACGTATTCTTTTCTTGATACCAAGCGGCAGTACCTCAACTTTCCTTACGAGATGACGCCCAACTTTGCCGCTAAGCACACCGCTAATGTTGTAATTAAAAGGTACTTTACGAAGTTGAAAACCCAGTTGAACTTAAATTACCAGTTTGCTACTGGTCGCCCTTACTACAATATTCGCTACAACAGCAGCCAAAGCAAATGGATGGTGGAGGATGAGGGCCGAACCATCAGTTTTAACAACCTTAGTTTTAGCGCCAACTATCTTACTACGGTAGGCAAAGCGTTTACGGTATTTGTTTTCAGCATTACCAATGTGCTAAACACCAAGCAGGTTTTTGGTTATAATTACTCGTTTGATGGCCAAGTAAAACAGCCCATTTTGCCGCCTGCCCGCCAGTTTGTTTTTGTGGGCGCCTTTCTAAGTTGGGGTCAAGATCGTCGTCAAGACGCCATTAACAACAACCTATAGCCACGTGTATCAATTTATTCGAATTCATCCTATTAACTTCTAATTTTTATGAGCATGCAACAGAACGACGGATTGACTGAAGACGAAAAGCTTTGGCAGATGGCAAAAATGCGGTCGAAGTTTAAACAAGGCCTGGCTGTGTACTTTGTAGTAAACTGCTTTTTGGTTGCGGTATGGTTTTTTACCAGCCGTGGATACGGCAGGTCATATTTTTGGCCCATTTGGCCCATTTTAGGTTGGGGCTTGGCTGTGGTTTTAAGCTATTTGCGCACCTACCATACTACCGATTTGTTTAGCGCCGAATCGGAGTTTAAAAAGCTAAAAGAAAAGCAGGGCGGTTAGCAGTAAGCATACCCTTAATTGAAAGGTAAACAATACTGTTTTGTATCCATTTTTCGTCTCATTCACAGAAAGTGGCTAGCCAATGTTTTGCAATGTATTTCAATTGTTTTCTTCATCTTAAAAATAAATACCATTATGAAAAAAATGTTTTTTACAGCAGCTGTTATTTTATTAGCGCAATGCTTGGTGGCACAAAGTGAGCGCTACACCGCATTTATGACGCAACATTTAAAGCAATTGGATACCGCCCGCAGTGTTGTTGATTATCAGAATGTGGCAAATAGCTTTGAGCGTGTAGCCAACGCCGAAAAAAGTGAGTGGCAGCCATTTTACCATGCTGCTTACGCCCTGTGCATGAAATCGTTTGAGCTAAAGGACAAAGATGCGGTGGATGCGGTGGTTGATAAAGGAGATGCTTTGCTGGCAGTGGCTGAAAGTTTGAGCCCCAACAACGCTGAAATTATTACCTTAAAAGCCATGATGCTAACCTCGCGTATGAGTGTGGACATGAGCCGTGGCATGACCATGGGGCCAAAAAGCGCCATGATGCTGGGGCAGGCGCTGCAATTGCAGCCCAATAACCCGCGGGCGCTAATGCAAATGGCGCAAAACAAATATTACACCCCCGAAGCATTTGGAGGCAGCCAGAAAGGTGGTATTGCATTGCTAGAAAAATGCATTGCCAGCTACGAGACGTTTAAACCTGCGTCAGCATTTGATCCCAATTGGGGAAAGGAATACGCTGTTTCGCTGCTGCAAAGTTGGAAGAAGTAAAAAGCGGGAATTTTTTCTACCACAAAAAGCGGTAATTAAGATGGATGTACTTTTTAGGATACTGTTGGTTTTGCACGTGGCATGCGGCTGCACGGGCTTGCTTTCGGGCACTATTTCTGCCATTGCGGCCAAGGGCGGTAAGCTACACAAAGGCAGTGGAAAAGTGTTTTTTTACAGTATGGTTGCCACCGGTATTACTGCCATAATGATAAGTTTTCTGCCTGGTCACCAGAGTTTGTTTTTGTTTGCTGTGGGCGGCTTTACACTTTATATGGTTTTAAGCGGCTATCGTATTGTTTGGCTAAATCGGCATCGTGGGGCGCTAAAAAGGCCCGCATTGCCACTCGATTGGGCGCTTGCAGCATTTGGTTTATTGTTTAGCCTGTTTTTAATAGCCATGGCTGCCACAAGGGCAGCAGAAACCCGCCAAATGTTTGCGCTAGTACCGGCTGTTTTTGGGCTAATCTGCCTCATGTTTTCCCGCGCCGATTGGCGGGTTCTAAATGGTAACGTTGCCTTGCAAAGCATCTGGCTTAAGCATCACCTTGGCCGTATGATTGGGGCTTTGGTAGCCAGTTATACCGCTTTTTTGGTAGTGAATGTGCATATTGAGCAAAGTTGGATTTTGTGGCTGCTGCCTACAGCAGTGGGCGGCTTGTGTATTGCACGTTTTAGGCGGCAGCGGCTGTTAATACCAACCAATCTAACGGTACAAATGGACCATCTGCCTTAGTAAAGTTTTGGGTATTAAATTACCCCGAAAGTCTGTGAATGCCCTAAATTTACAAATGGTAAAACTTTAACTCCATGACCGATACTCCACCCGATGCTCAAGCATCCTTGCAATTGATTAATGCCATGATAAACAGAGCCCGCAGTCGGTTTTCTGAAAATGGGCATCTGTATTTGGTTTGGGGATGGGTAGTTTTATTTTGTAGCCTGGGGCATTTTTTGCTGCAGCATGTGTTGAGTTACCCGCAGTTTTATATGGTGTGGATGCTATGCTGGGTAGCGGCTATTTATCAGGTTGTTTATTTAGCACGCAGAAAAAAGTCCAGTAGTGTCCGCACCTACACCGAAGAGATTTTGCAATACGTATGGCTGGTATTTGTGATTGTAACCGCTTTGTTGGTGGCAATATTTCTACACAACACGTCAAACCCTGAGGCCAATACCCCTGTGTTTTTGGTAATGTATGGGATGCCTACGTTGTTGTCGGGCATTATATTGCAGCATCGTAGTTTAGTAGTGGGGGCTTACTGCTGCTGGATTTTAGCTTTGGCTACCCTGTTTCTGCCACATATTTTTTACATGCCATTGCTTAGTGCGGCTGTAATTGCGGCCTGGATTATTCCC
>RDXD01000212.1 GCA_004292575.1 Bacteroidota bacterium | reverse complement strand
TGATATTATAGACAAGAGTTCCTGCGCCAGAAACAAATGACCCAGCTGCCAAGGTAGCCGTCAATCCGGTCACTCCCGTAGAGGTCACCGTCTGTCCACCATGTGGGCCACCATTACCACCCGTATAAGGTACGGAAGATGAAGCGCCGCTTGCAGCTACTCCGGAGGTAAGTGTGCCGTTATTGGTAGCGCCACCACAGTTTATACTACCTATCGCTCCCGCAGTACCATTATCCCTAAGGCAACGAACAGAGACTCCGGTGGCCCTACCGCGGGTGCCCACAAAGGCATCGGTGCTATTGAAGAAGATGTTGCTAGCACTCGTGCTGGTATTGGCACTCATCCAATAGAAGCCGCGGGTACCTACATCAAAGAGCGAACCACTGGTGTTATCGCGGCTGCCCGCCATGGGCAACTTAAGCGGTGAGGCAAAGGCACCGGCTGCGTTATTGCTGCTCCAACTCGCTCTTTCCGCATCTAATTCTGCTTCCGTAGGTACCCGATACCCACTCGGGCATGGGTTGTTAATCCCACTTACACCCTGCCATAAGTTGTTGTTTTGCGGAGATCGCCAATCTGTAAATCCAATGATAAAATCATCATGACCTGGATTATCCATGGCAGATTGAGTGTTTATAGTACCCGACAGAGGATTTCTAACCTGATGCCCGTCAGCCCCACGACCCCACTGGAAGAGATCGCCGTAAGAATTAGCATCTGTACTACTATTGGCTATTTGAGTTGCACCCAGATTACGATCCAGCCAGCATTTGTTGCCTGTACTGCCAACTGTGCCATAAGTCACAGAATTGCCATTGTAGGTAAAAGTGACTGTAGATGTACCGCAGGCAAAGGCAGGCGCAGCAACCGTTCTAGTCAACGTACACGTCTCCCCACCTATATTTAAGGCGAAACTAGCTGTACCACTGCTGCCAGGGGTACCAGTAATCGTATAAACAAGACTTCCAGCACCCGAAACAAATGACCCAGCTGCCAAGGTAGCCGTCAGTCCGGTCACTCCTGTAGAGGTCACCGTCTGTCCACCATGTGTACCACCATTACCACCTGTATAAGGTACGGAAGATGATACAGCACTCGCCACTACTCCTGATGTAAGTGTGCCGGTAGGTGTAGCACCGGCGCAGTTGATGGTAGTAATGGCACCAGGAGCAGCTGCAACCGTTCTTGTCAACGTGCATGTCTGCCCACCTATATTTAAAGCAAAGCTGGCCGTACCACTGGTAGTTGGTGTACCAGTAATATTATAAACAAGACTTCCTGCGCCAGTGGCAAATGCCCCGGCGGCCAAGGTAGCCGTCAATCCAGTCACTCCCGTAGAGGTCACCGTCTGTCCCGCATGTGAGCCACCATTGCCACCTGTATAAGGTACGGAAGATGATATACCGCTTGCCACTACTCCTGAGGTAAGTGTGCCGGCATTGGTAGCGCTAGCACATGTAAGGGCAGTTATAACACCAACGGGCAAATTGACTGTTCTTGTCAACGTACACGTCTGCCCGCCTATATTTAAAGCAAAGCTGGCCGTACCACTGCTGCCAGGGGTACCAGTAATCGTATATACAACACTACCTGCGCCAGTGGCAAATACACCCGGAAATAAATATGCCGTCAATCCAGTCACTCCCGTAGAGGTCACCGTCTGTCCTGCATGTGAACCACCATTGCCCACTGTATAAGGTACGGAAGATGATACAGCGCTTGCAGCTGCATCTATAGTAAGTGTACCGGAGTTGGTGGCGCCGGCACAGTTTACAGTACCTATTGCTCCTGCAGGACCTACATCTTTAAGGCAACGAACAGAGAAGCCAATTGCTCGAGAGTAGCTTTGCACGAGGGCAATGCTGCTATTGAAGGCGAGGCCGCGGGCAGAGGCCCCACTCACCGTACTGCTCCAATATTCGCCAAGGGTACCCACATTGCCAAGCAAACCAGTGTTGTCGGCTCGGCGGCCAGCCACGGGCAGCTTAAGCGGTGAGGCAAAGGCCCCCGCAGCGTTATTGCTGCTCCAACTTGTTCTTTCCGCATTTAATTCTACTTCTGTTGGTACCCTATACCCACTCGGGCATGGGTTATTAATCCCACTTAATCCCTGCCATAAGTTGTCGTTTTGTGGAGATCGCCAATCTGTAAATCCAATAATAAAATCATCATGTACCGGCCTATCTATGGCAGATTGAGCACCTGTAGTATTAGATGTAGTAACTCCATCAGCTACAAAACGATTTACAAACTGATGGCCATCATCATCACGACCCCATTGGAACAATGAACCGTAAGATTCAGTGTCGGCAGAACTCGTAGCAGCGCGGTTGGCACCCAGGTTTCTGTCCATCCATATTTTACCGGTAGCTGGATTGGTAACTTCCACAATGGCAGTAGCAGGATTACTGATAACAGTTCTGGTCAACGTACACATTAGCCCACCTATATTTAAAGCGAAGCTGGCAATACCATTGCTGCCAGGGGTACCAGTAATGTTATACACAAGACTTCCTGCGCCAGTGGCAAACACTCCCGCAGCCAAGGTAGCCGTTAATCCGGCTACTCCCGTAGAGGTCACCGTCTGTCCAACATGTGTACCACCATTGCCACCCGTATAAGGCACGGAAGATGATACACTGCTTGCAGCCACTCCTGAGGTAAGCGTGCCAGTATTAACCGCATTTGCACATACTAATGTTCCCGTAACAGCCACTGCGGTACCGCAGATCTCTTTCCAACCTGTGTTTGCATAAAAATTTAAGCAGTTGGTTGTCGTGTTGTAAATTACAAGACCTATTGCAGGTGATGCAATTGCATCCCTTTGTGCAGTTGTCAATCGAGGTGGTAAAAAGCCTTTGTTATTAGTACTTGATGTTAGATCCAACACTGCGGATGGATGTGGCGTAGGAGTATTAATGCCCACTTGTGCCGATACTCCAAAACACATGAGGAGCAAAAAGATAGAAGAAATGTACTGCTTCATTACTATTTGTATTTAAAACTATAAAAACATTATTTTCAGCAGACTAACTGACCTTTCTGATGGCTCCATCATTGACCCCTAGAAAAGCATGCCTGCGCAATAATAGGATATCTGCATATTTTAAGGTGTATCGGCGCTTAAAATGTTCTGAATGGTAGCCTACATGTTCTGAATGACACTTTTAGACCTGCTCGATGACCGCAGTTTGCTCATTTTGACACTTCGGCTACGCTTAGTAAGCCCTTGCTGATTGACCGCTCAACTTAGCTACAACAATGCTAAAACCC
The DNA here is from genome assembly GCA_004292575.1 of Bacteroidota bacterium. Taxonomy (GTDB): domain Bacteria; phylum Bacteroidota; class Bacteroidia; order Chitinophagales; family Chitinophagaceae; genus Phnomibacter. The sequence continues at coordinate 6,684 of RDXD01000212.1, read as the reverse complement.
CGACGACGGGACTCTGAAAGGGGAAGAAAAGGGGAAAGCAAGCCATAAAAAATCTCCACTTCACTAAGCTAATGATGCTATTTAGGACACACGGTTCCACGGCGGTATTCATAGAAAAAAAGTATCGTAAATACCATTCAGAACATCTGGAACGCCATTCAGAACATTTAACTTACACACTCACATTTTAAAAAATAAAAACATAATTTCGTTTTTAAAGAACCATTATGTTAAACAAAATAAGGTTGTTCTTATGTAGCAAGCTCACTATTGGACTAATCTTATTTATGATATCGGGCAATATCTCTGCGCAAGCTATGGATTGTGATGACATGGGTTTAGAGAACGAATATACGCTGTTAAAAAAATTAAATAGAAGTAAGAATAGTAATAAAGCCATTTTATTGGCTGATTCTCTCCTTGCAATTATCAGCAAAAATGGAAAATCTACCTGCAAATTAAGATTTCAGATACAACTTGAAAAAGCGGAGTCGCTAGAGCTTCAAAATAAATTTGAAGACGCCATGAATCTGTATTACAATCTTATCAGAAATGCTGAGCCCTTAGCACACTGGGATATGGCCGCAAATGCCCATATTTCTTTAGCCAGAATTCAAGAATATATAGATAGATTCGAAGATTGCCTATATCACCTTACATTGGCAAATACGCTAATACAAGAACATAAATTACTTAACATTGAATCTTATTACTGTGTAAGATACTCGTCGTACCTGAGATCAATTGGTAAAGACTCTGCCTGGTTTTATGCTCAACAAGCAGTAGAGTTGGGCCGTAGAGATAACAACAATAAATCCATTTCTGACGGCAATCTACTTTTAGGAATATTGGCTAACAAAGTTGACAGTTCCATTTTTTACTATAAAAGAGCTATTGATGCTTATTTGTTAGACCAGGATTACCGCGTCGCAACAGAGGTAGCTAATAATATCGCAACGAAACTTCTCAAAGTAGGCAGAATGACTGAAGCTATGGAGCAAATGGCTTATGCTGAGCAACTCATTGAACAAATGCCCTTAAAAGATGAATTGTATTATGATTTACTAAGTAGAATCTATAAAACCAAAACGACTGTTTATGAAAAAAAGAATATCGTCGACTCTGCATATTTCTATCTTAAAAAGAGTAACGAAAATCAAGAAAAATCCAAATGGAGTATAGACAAAGAGACAGTTGCCAATAATGCGATAAACTTTGCAATTGAAAAAGAACAAGATAAATTAAAAATATCTGAGAAAATAGGCAGGATGTTAATGTTAGGTCTTGGAATCATGTCCTTGCTAATACTTGCTTTGGGGTGGTCGGTCTTTAACAACAATTCTAAGAATAAGAAAATAGCTGCGCAGAATAAAAAAATATATGAAGCCGATCAAAAGAAAGCCGTTTTATTAACAGAAATCCACCATCGTGTAAAAAACAACCTACAATTGGTTATAGGCCTAATGACGCTCTATGGCAACAAGAAGGAAAATCACCGCCTAAAGACCTATTTTGATGAAATATCTACTAAAGTAAACAGCATTTCCATTATTCATGATCTACTGAGCACATCTGGTGAGTTTGAAAAATTGGATATGAAGGTGTACCTTGAAAGTCTAACAAATAATTTTAAAAATCTATTTCCGGCACAAAATCAGTTTTTAATTGATTACGATGTTCAAAATATAGACCTGTCGATTGAGACGGTGTTACCTTTGGGCATCATATTTACTGAACTCGTCAGCAATTCATTAAAACACAACCATTCAGATCAAGAAACAGCTATCAGAGTATCTATCAAACGCATGGACAAAAAGTATGTATTATTCTACGCGAATTGGGCATTGGCTTAATCAACAATATGGTAAGACAATTGCAGGCAGAACATAGCCACTATAATGATAATGGCGCTGTTTTTAAGATGATTTTTCAAGAGAAAACAGTCTCAAAAATATAAAACTGGAACAGTACCCGGAAAGCTAACCTATACTTATTCTGAAAGCTTTCGGTTCTTTTGCGCAATTTTGACGTGTAAAACATAACACAACTTTGAAAAAATTAAATGTCCTCATTGTAGAAGATGAGATAATCATTGCCGAAACCATCAAATATTATCTCGAAGAAAGAGACCACAACGTTTTGAATATCGCCATTTCATATGAAGAGGCTGTTCAAGCTTATAGGCTCAGATGTCCAGATTTAGTCTTGCTTGATATTAGATTATATGAACACAAATCGGGGATAGATTTTGCCAACTTTCTTATGACTCAAGCAGAAACACCGCCTTATATCTATCTGACTTCTCAATACGACCAACGGATTTTGGCCGAGGCTCTTAAAACAAATCCTTCGGGATATCTTACCAAACCCATACAAAAAGAAACGCTGTGGACCACTGTTGATGCAGCCTATCAATTGCATACATCAACTAAACTTATCCATAAAATTATTAAAATATACGACGGCAAAACAAATCACCAAATAAAAATATCAGACATCCTTTATATTCAGGCAGATCATATTTATTCAAAAATAATTCTTACCAATTATGTAGAAATCATTTCACGAAATACGCTGCAATGGCTGCTTGAAGAGTTAAATAGCAATACCATGATTTGGTGCCATAGAAGCTATATCGTTAATCGATCCTATATAGAGCGTTGGAATTCGGAAGAAATTCTCCTAAAAGATAATATGATAATCCCCATTAGCAGATCAAGGAAAAATGAAGTAATAACTGCTTTAAAAAGGTAAAAATAGTAACCACAAAGGCAACTGTTCGACAGACCTGACATGGACCGTTAAATGTTGTAGCAGTTTTAAGCGTGTGGGCATGTGCCGCACCGGTGGCACCGTACCTGCGTTATGGCCCGGTGCGTTTCCGTGTCAACTAAAGCAATTTCGCCTTCTTTTACCCCGCGCCTTTTATGCTTCCCACTGCCACCGTATGGGCTGGCATCTACATGGCTACACCCGTTGGTTTGCACCACCAATCTTTCTTTATGTTAGCAAGCTTTAGAAAACAAAGATTTCCGCCTAAAACGGCGTAGGCAAAAAGGGATTAAGCAGTTGGTTTCGGCAGGGTGAACGGGCCTTTAAAACTTGGTAAAGAACGGGCGGCAGGAGTGCCAGTTATTGGCTCGATTGTTATGGATACTGATAGGTTGGGGCATTTTTCAACGCTAAATCGGCAGGTTAGAACGGCAAACACGGACGCAGTTGTAAGTATGATCTGCTTTTTTTTAAGCGAAGTGTACAATTTGTAGCGTTATCAAAACTGGTACTACTAAAAAGAATGGGCATTAACCAATGGCTACTGCATATTTATCTAAAAGGCACCTATAAAAACCATTGCCGATTGCCTATGCGCATCATCGGGCAAAAAAGACAGCCGCATTATCAACCGCTCAATTTCAATTACTCCACTTAACCACTGTGGTTTGCCACGCACCAAGGCAAAGATTTCTTTTTGCAACGTACACCCTTGTGCTTGGCTAACCATAAGTACAGCAACTCTAGCTCGAGCCTTACAATTATAGCGCAACGCACAGACCTAACACACAAAAACGGCTGCTTCCAAAAATTGGAAACAGCCGTTTGCAGTTGTATTCTACATTTTAGCGTTGTATAATTACCGATTTGCTTTCTCTAAACGTTTTACCGGTAACAACCAGTTTGTACAAGCCCTGAGCCAAATCGCCAACGCCAATGGTAACGGTGTTGCCAAGCTTGGTGTGGGAAACGGTTTCTACGCGTTTTACCGTCTTGCCTGCTGCGTTTACAAGTTCCATCGTCAGCTTTTCGTTAGCCGGAGCCGCCACTTGCACGTTCAACTGCGATTGTACTGGGTTAGGCCATAGATTGTAGGTAATCATGGATGGCTGTGCTGCTTGACCTGCATCGTCGTCTTGAATAAACACGGCTACGTAAGCCAGCGGACCGTTACAGCCAAGCTTATTCGGCTGGGTTAATTGCAGGAAGAAGCCTTCCAGTTGTGGCGTTTCCCTAATTCGATCGCCAATAATTTCCAGCATAATGGTGGCTTCGGTTTGCTCGGGCGCAAACGTAACTACGCCGCTTTTTGCTACATAGTCTTGGCCTGCTTTTGCAGCATTGTCCAACGTGTTGTACGCCACACTAACTGCTTCGGGGTACGGCTTGTTTAGCTTCATGGTGTAACCCACCATGGTGTTGCCGTTGTTGCCCTCGGTAAAGGTCTGTGTGGCCTCGCTGCGGCAAGGGTACGTGTCTAGGCTACCAATTAATGCCCTACCAAATTCGGTACGTGCATTCACGGGGTTGCTAAACATCACGTTCACAAACTCGTAGTCTTCCACCAATCGGTCGTGCAGCACTTCTAAGATGATGGTTTTTTGGGTTTCGCCGGGTGCAAAAATGAGGCTACCGTTGCCCGACCTGAAGTCGATGCCCTCGGTGGCGTTGTTTACAGGGTTAACGAAAGTGCCGTTTGCAAATTTCCAATCAACCGACACGGGGCCCGAACAGGGCCTGTTGAGTGCCACTACAATTTCGCCACGGGTTACGCCGCCCACCGTTTCCCAAATAAGCGCCGCTCTCGGCACACTAATAACGATGTTGCTGCAGGTAGCCACTACGCAATTTTCATCTATACTACCATTGCAGTTGTCATCAATGTTGTTGCCACACACTTCTTGGCGTCCGGGGTTCACGTTGGAATTGCCATCATTGCAATCCAACGCCTGGCTGGTAAGTTCTGTGGCCAGTTTGTAACCCTGTGGCCTAGCGCATTGGGTTAGTATGGTGCCATCGCTGTAGCCATCGTTGTCGGCATCTTTGCGCCAGGTGGTGTTGGGGTTAATGGCGGCTATTTCATCGTCGCAATCTCCGCTTATGGCTGTTAGCTCAGTAGCAAGTTTAAAGCCGGGGGAAGGCCTTCCGCACTGCACAACGGTAATACCATCACTATAACCATCCCTATCGAAATCCTTAAACCATGTTGGGATTACGCCTTCATCTGTTTGTCCGTCGCAATCATCATCAATATTATTGCATATTTCTATGGCGCCGGGGTTTATTGCGGCATTGGCATCACTGCAATCGCCTGCACGTTTGGCCCAGCCTGCGCCGGGGTTGGAGCAAAATTGCTGACCCGTTCCGGTTCCATATCCATCCCCATCGGCATCGGTGTACCAGGTGGCATTTTCACAAACGGTAATTACCACATCATTGCCGTCGCCACCAAGGTAGGTAATCCTGGCATCGAACCCGCTGCCCCGGAAATTGGGGATAATAGCCCCTTCAGGCAAACCGTTGAAAGTTCCGATAATGGCCTCTGTACCGTCGTTATCCACAATAGTAAACATGTTGCCGCCAACGGGCACGTATGCACCGCTGAACACGAGGTCCACACCGGTCAAATCCACACTGCCTGCCACCGTCAACCGGGTGTAGGTGCTGCCGGTACCATTGCCGGGCGTGGTGCCGTTGATGGCTATGGAAAGGTCGCTTGCAAAAGAAACCGTGCTTGCGGTGGCATCGGTGCCGGTGAAGGTGGGCTTAACCGCTGCCGAGGCATTACCCGGAGCAAGCAACAGGGTGCCGCCGTTGGTATTCAAATTCTGATTGAAAGTGATATCGCCGCCGCTGCGCAGTTGTACATTAGTAAGCGCCGGGCGGCTGATAGGCGCGCTGATGCTGATGGTGCCGCTGTTGGCATCGCCGATGATGAGCGTGCCGGTGGTTATTCGGTCAAGTTCAGTGTCAGAGAGACCAAGGGGCCCACCGATGGGGTCAGTGCCCGAGCCCATATTAATTTGCGTGCCACTGGTGAAGGGGCGCAGCGTGACGCTGTTGTCTGGTTGGGTGGAAACGCCAGAGCCAATGTTGATGCTGTTGGCGATGAGGGTGATATTGCCGCCGTTGGTGGTGATACCGCCATCTTGGGTAAAGATACCAAAACTGCTGGAGCCACCACCTTCTACGCCGGTCACACTCACATTGCCGCCGAAGGAGGTGATTCGGGCATCGGCGCCGGTGACCAACACGCCGAAATTGGTGTTTCCTGTGCTTGTTCCACCAATACCCTCCACCATTACCGTGCCACTACCGCCAGCGTTGATTTGGCCAGCAGTTTGTACATCGATTCCATGGTTGAGGGCGCTCATTCCTGAGCCACCGCCCGTGCCGGTCACGCTTACGGGATTCCTGTGCTTGTTCCGCCATTGCCCACCACCGTTACCGTGCCGCTACCGCCAGCGGTAATCTGGCCGGCAGATTGTACCAAGATTCCAAAGTTTTCATCACTCGTTCCTGAGCCCCCGCCCTTGCCGCTAACGCTCACGTTGCCGCCGGAGGAGGTGATGCGGGCATCGGTGTCGCTGACCCGCACGCCGTAATTTCGGATTCCTGTGGACGCAGTTCCGCCAGTGCCCATCACTGTGACCGTGCCGCTGCCGAAGGCGGTAATCTGGCCAGCAGATCGTACCACGACTCCAGTGTTGGAGCCGCTCGCTCCCGAGCCGCCGCCCCTGCCGGTTACACTCACGTTGCCGCCGGAGGAGGTGATGCGGGCATCGGTGTCCGCGACAGATACGCCTAAATTTAGGATTCCTGTGCTTGTTCCGCCATTGCCCACCACCGTTACCGTGCCGCTACCGCCAGCGGTAATCTGGCCGGCAGATTGTACCAAGATTCCAAAGTTTT
>RDXD01000063.1 GCA_004292575.1 Bacteroidota bacterium | reverse complement strand
AAAGCAGGTGTTATTGACCCTACAAAGGTGAGCCGCGTAGCCTTGGAAAATGCCGCTTCTATTGCAGGCATGTTGCTAACTACCGAAGCCGTAATAGCCGATAAGCCCGAACCTAAGTCTGCTGCCCCTGCGGGTGGTGGTCATCCTGGAATGGGTGGTATGGACTATTAAGACCCACTTTAACGTTTCTGCAACCGGAAACACAACCAAACGCCCCCGATTGTACCCACAGTCGGGGGTTTTGTTTACAGTTCTTGCTATTTTGCAGTTTTCTTACCAAATACAAAAGCCATGATTGAGGCATTGAAAGAGGCATTGGCCGTATCGCCCAACAACGTACCGCTGCGGTTGAGCCTGGCAAACCTATTAGCATCGAACCTGGCGCTGGCCGAGGCGGTAGAACATTATAAAGAAATACTACAGCAAAGCTATGGGTATGCACCAGCGCAGTTGGGGCTGGCAAAGTGCTACTTCCATTTGGGCAATTACTCGGCAGCTTCGGTTATTTACGAGCAGTTAGAAGGTCAGTTGCAGCCCGAAGATTTAAAGGTTTTTGTGCATTGTTTGGTAAAAGAAAACAACATGTCGAAGGCCGCAGAGCTGTACCAGTCGCTTATGGTATTTAGCCCCAATTTGGCCGACGCTGAGTTGGATGCACTTTTTTTGCTGCCCGCTGGTGGCAGAGCGACGGAAGATGAATTTGATTTTGAATTCGATGACGATGAAAATCCGTTTATGGAACGCCCCACGATTGACTTTAGCAACGTGGGTGGCATGCAAAAAGTGAAAGATGAAATAGCCCTTAAAATTATAGCACCGCTACAAAATCCCGAGATGTACAAAGCCTACGGGAAAAAAATTGGCGGAGGTATATTGCTCTATGGCCCTCCAGGCTGCGGCAAAACCTTTATTGCCCGGGCCACCGCCGGACAAATACAGTCGCAGTTTATATCGCTTGGGCTGCATGATATTTTGGACATGTGGATTGGCAACAGCGAAAAAAATTTACACCACTACTTTGATTTGGCGCGTCAAAATGCACCCTGCGTATTGTTTATAGATGAGGTGGATGCGCTGGGCGCCAGCCGGGCCGATCTTAAGCAGAGTGCCATGCGCCACACCATAAATCAGTTTTTGGCCGAAATGGATGGCATTGCTGCCCAAAATGATGGGGTGTTGATTTTGGCAGCCACCAATGCGCCGTGGAGTGTGGACAGTGCTTTTA
>RDXD01000211.1 GCA_004292575.1 Bacteroidota bacterium | reverse complement strand
CTGCCGCAACACCTTAGCCCCGGCCTGTACCACCTGCGGCTGCAAAGCGCCGATGGCAGCCGGCAGATTAAGGTAATGGTGGAGTAGGGGAAATGCCTTGGGTTGGATTTACAAAAACACCCGCAGCCAACAAACCGAAGGGCTGCACCACATGGGGAAGCACCAACGCGTCCACAGTAAAAAAACAGGTTGCCAGAGGGCAACCTGTTTTTTTTGGTGATAGGGCACCCAAAAAGGCCTTGGTGTAAGCTGGGTTTGGCGGAGCAACCCAGGTAAGGCATGGGTATAAAGTGGCCCCGCCCCCGCAAAGCTGCCCTGTGGGTAAACCGGAAAATTGTATTTTGCAGCGTTAAGCGTTAAGGGTTTCAGTAGGCAGGCGGCCTACAATTAGCCTATTGTAGAAAAAAACGACTATGGATGATGGCATTCACCAGATGGGTTTTAGTATGTTGTGTAACAATGTGTGCCACGGGCAGTACATACGGCCAGTTGTATCAAAATAATGCCCCCTATTGGGCCAAACAAATGGCCAGGGAAAATGCGGGCGCCAACCAGCAGGCAGATTTGCTTAGAACGATGCTTGAAAAAATGCAGGATAGTGCACTGGCTTTTAGCATCATCGATTCTATATGGAATACTGGCAACAAGCAGAGCAGTTACTTTAATGTAAGATACCACAGCATCAACAATCGGTTGTTGTATCTCCGTAATTACCCCAACGTGTTTGGTGGTATTAAAGGCGAAATTTTGAATCGGTTTAGCAAAGTGATTAACCTGGCCTATGAAACTGAGGATGATGAGTTGATTTACTACGCCAGTGCCAAATATGGCGAAATGGCCACACACCTAAAAGAACCCGCCCTAGCCATTATGTACAACATAAATGCGCTGGAACTAAGGGAGAAGCTTGAAGGCATGGTGCAACCGGATGCTTATAGCCTATTAAACCGCATGCTTTATCAAATGCGGCAATACCCACTGGTGGTGCAATACAGCAAAAAAGCAAGGGAGCGCTTTACTCAACAGCAAGCGCCATACAATAAAAAAGCCTTTATGCACAATAGCAATACGCTGGCGCTTGGCTATCACAGGCAGGGGTATTTCGATTCGGCCATGCGCCATTATTCCGAGGCTTTAGCCATTGCAAAAAACTGCGACTCGGTTTGGTTTGGAATTATTTCGGGTAATATGGGGCAGTGTTTTTTAGAATTGGGAAAACCCGATACGGCCTATGGCCTGTTGATGAAAGATTATAAACTTAGCCTGAAGCGGCCTATATTTTACGACAATGCGGCCAACTCGTTGCAGTGGGCTGCAAGGGCGCAGTTGGCCAAGGGCCGGGCACTGCAGGCCCTAAAAATGGTGCATACCGCCTTTAACCTTTTGGCCGTTACTTACAACGGTTTTTACTACCAAAACACCTGTTTTACAGCCATGCAGGCCCACAAAGCCATTGGCAACATGGACAGTGCGTTTTACTATTCGGGTTTGTATTACCGCATGGAAGATTCCATACAGCGGGTTATAAACAGCAGTACCGTGGAAATAGCAAGGCTGCGTCTTAATGAAAAACAAAATCGCTACGGCATTATTTCGCTAAAACTTGGCCGAGAAAAGCAATTGCGATACCGAAACCTGCTGCTGGGTGCCATAACATTGGTGATAGTGCTGGGTTTGTTTGCCCTATACCGCAGCAAAAGTATGGCAGCGTACAAGGTGCAAAGGATGCAGCATGAAAAACAGCTGGTTGAAAGTGAAATGGCCTTGGCAAAGCAGGAAATGGAGCTGTTTAGAAAGGGAAGTATTGAAAAAATGGCACTGATTGAACAATTAGAGCAGCAGGTACAGTTGACCGGGGCACAAGAAGATAAAGCTAAACTGCTGAAAGAACTGAATCACTTTGTTATTCTTACTGAAGACGACTGGTTGCATTTCCGGGGCCTTTTTGAGAAAATTTATCCTTCTTTTTTTGATAAATTATTGCACATTGCCCCTGGTATAACCCTTGCGGAATTAAGAATGGCAGCCCTTAGCCGACTTCAGTTAACGGGCACGCAAATGTCGGGTATGCTGGGTATAGGGCTAGATAGCGTGCACAAAACACGCCAACGGCTAAAGCACCGCTTGCAAATGCATCTAAGCCCCGAGGTGAGCCTTGACAAATTTTTAAATACCATTTAAAAATGTGGGCATAGGGGGTTTATGGCTGCATGAGTTGGCCACTGTAATCTGCCAACAACAGGTTGCACTAAAGCCAAGGCATCCACACCCATCTGCGGCGCTGGCCTTCCCATTTAGCAGCTTTGCGGCGCCATCAACCTGCGCAAATTCATCGAGTTTTTGACCATTTTAAACCCAACAAAGGCCTATTTGCCTCTGTTTCATCGGCTTTAAAACGCATCCATTTCCCCCTTATCTTTTTTTGTCATCATAAGTGGTTGATTACCAGGTAGTTTATTGCTTATTTTATTTGTCCAGTTTTTGTCCGGTCGGCTTTCGTTATATTCTTGATGCCCCGTTGTAGGTTGCATAGGTTGAACGTTCAATTTTATGCCATCACTTTTACCCCAGTCTAGCTTGTTCTGCGCATGTTTTACAGCTGCATTCACGTTTGTGTTTACAGTGTATGCCATGTTGGGCTTGGCCGCTGTTGGGCTTGGGCCGGCAAGCGGCATGGGTTTAGCCCCCGCCAATGCTTCCGCCAATCTTGGGCCCATCATGCCCATATTGGCCACTGGCAACCAGGCACAGCTGGCGGCCATTCATCAGCACGAGGCATACTTTTTTACCACCCCATTGCCCCATAAAACGCTCATTAACCCGAAGCTGCCAGAACCTGGCAAAATTTGTAACGGACATTTCATGGGTGCTCCAATTGCTGTTTGTACTGCCTATCTCATCGGCTTTCTTAGCCGTTCTTTTTCCAGTTTTCATCAAAAAGTGGGTGTTAGAGGCCATATTTCATCATTTCTACTCATTTCTTAGTTTATGAAAAAAAACATACAATTTTCAGTAAGCTTTACGGCGCTTTTTTGCCCATGCACGCTTAGCCAAGGGCTTCGTTTTTGTGCTCAAAAAACCGCTGGCCTTGCTATAGTGCTGCTGTGTGCGGGGCTGGTAATGTGCGGGGGCGTAGCCAGCGGGCAGAATGTGAGCGCCACATGGGGTGCCAACTCAAACAATGAGTGGTACCAGGGTGGCAACTGGGCTGGAGGAAGTTATGCTGGCGTGCAGGGCACAGCCGCTGCCAATTCGAATGTTGCAACATTTACCAGCGCTTACACGGGCACAACCCCTAATATCAACATGGGTACCGCAAGTTTGAATCTTGGTGCCATCTCGATTGACAATACCCGCACCACTGCTTTAACCGTGAGTAACAACAATACCACAGCCGGGCAGCTGCGTTTGTATGGAGCCACTGTAAATGGCGTGGCAAACACCATCCTTCGCAACAATGGTGCCGGGTTATTAACCCTTCTAGGCTTACAGACCGGCACGATGGATCTTGTTCTGGGTAACACCACCAATAACATCATCAACATTGACAATAGCGGCGGTATTACCATCAGTTCCACCATTAGTGGTGCCAATCCCCTTACTAAAACTGGCTCGGGTACAGGCATATTGGAACTTACTGGCCAAAACACCTATACCGGCACCACCACAGTGTCAGGCGGCACCCTCCGCCTCAACCGGGTAGGCATACCCGGCAGCACCTTACCTGGCACAAACAGCGTGGTTGTCAACAGCGGCGGCACCCTGCGCATCTCCACTTTCCAATCATTAAATAATGTAACGGTAAATGAAGGCGGCACCTTGATACTGGAAGCTAACCTTAGCGTTAATGGATCTTTTTTGGTAAACGGCACCCTTCAAATAAACGCGGGTGCCTTTATTGGCGCCAAACGTCCTACTTATGGTTCCAACGCTACCCTTGTGTACAACACGGGCGGCGTTTACGGCCGGAGTAACGAATGGTCGGCCACCACCGGTGCAGGATTTCCCGCCAACGTGCAAATTAGCAACAACACCACCCTGAACCTGGGATTTAGTGAGTCAGGTGGCCTTAACGGTGCCGAGATTAACAAAAACACTACCTTGAGTAGCAACATCCCCCGCGCCATATCGGGCAATCTAACCATTGATGCCGGCGCCACACTTTCTATGAACATAGCCGATTATGTCATGACGGCTTCCCTTACCGTGCCCGGCAATGTCAACATCAATGGCACCCTATCGTTATCATCAAACACAGGCGGCGATATTAATGTAAGCGGCAATTGGACCGAAGGCGCTGCTGCCACCTTTAACGCCAATGCTGGTAACGTTTTTCTCAACGGTACCGGCACCCAAACCATCTCCCGAACCAGCGGCACCAACAGTTTCCCCCGGCTACAGCTTGGCAAAGCCAATGGCAGCGTTGCCCTGTCCAACAATGTAACCGTATCTTCTGTGCTCACGTTCCAAAGTAGCAACACGGCCAATATCAGTACAGGCAGCAATAGCCTAATCGTAAGCAATAATAGTGCAGCCGCTTTGGTGCGCACGGGTAGCGGCCATGTCATTGGCAATTTCCAGCGGGCCATCGCCACCGGCGCCAATACCTATCTTTTCGGGGTTGGCACCTCCGAAGGCTACACACCCGTAAGCCTCGAGTTTGGCAGCGTAACTACAGGCGGGAATATTACGGTGAATTCCAACGATGCCAACCACCCCAACTTCAGCACCTACGGCCTCAGTGGCTCGAGGTATGTGGGCCGCCACTGGAATGTGCAAAACAGCGGTTTGGCGGGTTTCAACGTAACCGCTACCTTCACTTACCTGCCCGGCGACCTGGTGGGTGGGGCTACGCAAGCCAACATTAGGGTAGCCCGATTCGACGGGTCCACATGGACGCTGGCTAGCAGCGGCACCGGTACCAATAGTTTTTCAGCGGCGCTTGTCGCCCTTGGCGGGTTTATGGGGGGAGAACCCAATCCCGACTATAGCATTACCACCACCGGCAATGCCATCGTCATTACCGACAACGCTGGCAATGGCGAAACCCTTGCCGTGAGCCAAAACGGCAGCAACATCCGCTTTGCTGCGCCTACCACCCGCACCTATTCCATTAATGGCGGACCGGCTGCAACCTTTACTACCCCCGCCGATGTGGCGGTATCCGGCATTAACTCCATCACCATC
>RDXD01000210.1 GCA_004292575.1 Bacteroidota bacterium | reverse complement strand
TATAAAAAATGCTTTCGGCTGTTTTGAGGCCTTGGGCATTGTATTCGAACACCGTGTTGCGGTAAAAATTGCTGCCCGGCAGCACAATGGTTTGCTTGACCAACTGACCTTTTTCGTTGTATTCAAACACATAATCTGGCAGCATCCGTTTGGCCGTGGCATTGTAGCGCACCACATCGGTTAGCCTGCCAGCGTCATCGTAGTAATAGTACCAGGTTTCAATTTTTTTTCCAGCACGGTACCATCTTTCTAAAGCAGGATTGCTGCTACCGGGGTCGTACACAAATTCAATTTTTGTAGTATCCACACCGTTCTTTACCACTGTAGCCGCGCTTATTTGTTTGTTGGCATTCCATAGGTAGCGCCGCTGCTCGGTTACGGAATAGCGGTTGGTATCCGATGGCTCAAAACTGATGGTATTTATGGCCAGCAATTGCCCCTTGGCATTGTGCTCGTAGCTGGTTTTGTTTACAATGTTTACGCCGCTATCCACCACTTGTTTTACCCGGTTATTAGGGTCAAAATAAGTAAGCATGGTGTAGCTTCCGGTAAAATTGCTTTTTGTAATGGTGGTAAGGGTTTGGTCGCGCTGATTGATGAGTTGCGCAATGCTAAAGTTTTCAGTTTCGGTACCGTCTTTTTCAAAGCTAGTAGCCGCCATACGCTTTATGTTGGCGGCTTTGAACGTGGCAAAATTTTGGCTCGTTTTTTTGCTGGCCAGCACATCTTGATAATAGTATTGGGCACTGGCCGTTTTGGCCAGTCCACTTATAAAAATCAGTATTGAAAAAAATACCCGCATACTTGTCAAACGCTTTTTTTTGAATTTTAATATCTCATCTCTTTCCAAGTACCACTACCTGCCCGAGCAGCCTGCCATGCGCTTAAAGTTTTATTGCTAAACTGCGAAGCACGCCTTGCACATAGGGCTTCAGCGGGCAAACAAAAAAACAAGAGAACCGTGTAGATGATTCTCTTGTTTCAAAGAAGTATTCCGATACCTCACTTAGCCCGAACTTACAGCGCCATGTCCACGTTGTGCTGCCCGCTGCTGTTTCACAGCATGGCCTGCCTAGGATTAGTGAATGCTGCTATAAACCGCGTTCCATTTCTTTTCCGCTGCTTCAAACTTAGCTTTGTCAGCCGGCACTTTAGAGGCATTCTTTTTATCACCATAAATTACCGACACCTGGTCTACGGCCTTCTTGTAAAAGTTATTTTTCTCTAACGAGGTTAGCGTAGGCATTTTTCCGAACGCCTCGGCACTTCTTTCCAAATAAGGCAGCGCTTTATCCAACAACTCATCGTACGTTTTATTAAGTGCAGCCCGCTTATCCAGCAGTTCTTTGGGCACTGGTGGCATTTTACCTTTGGGATCTTTGGGTTTGTTGGCTGCATTAAATGCCTTTACCTCTTCGCTTACACCTTTCAATTTTTCGGTTATGCCAATCCCCTTGTTTAGGTAAAAGTTACCCATATAAAAATAGTCTTTAGCCTCGTTAGACGGACCAATTTTGGCACCCTCAATTAGCATATTCATCATTTTTTGCTCTAGCTCAGCATAGTTAGGCAAGCTGTTGGCTTCCTCTTTGCTCAGTTTATCAAACAAAACCAACCCATAGGTTTCCTGTAGTTTCAAATCATTGGGGTTAGCGGCAATAAGGGCATCAAGTCTTTGACTTTTTGCAGTTTCATCCTTCATATCAAGAATAAAATCCGCCTCGGTATAATCGAAGTAGTCTTTCTTTGGATAAAGCTCTTTACCAACGTTTCGGTAGTAGTTAAAGCTGTCGCTCACGTTTTTGTCGAAATAATGCACCATCAAAAAAGAATACAAAAACATAAAATCGTCGCCGCCAATTTTTTTATCGGCCAAAGCCTTAAAATAAGGCGTTGCTTTTGCTTCTTGCTTATCGCGTTGGTAGGCGTCGCCAGCCAAGGTGTACAATGTGGTATCAAAATTGAGTTTGGCCAGTTCGTTTTTAGAAATGAAATTGCTTTTCTCAATGGCTTTGGCAAAATAATTGCCTGCTTTCCCAAAGTCTTTTGCTTGATAGATTTTATAGCCTGTATTGTAAAAATACTGATACTGATAAATGGTAGCATTTACGTAAATTGGATCTTTTACCAACGACATTTTAGGATCCATTTCCAAATACTTAGCGTATGCTGCTTCGGCATCGTTTGCCAATTGGTCGGCCTGTGCGGCAAAGCTGCTGTCGGAAATTAGCGCACCATAAATGGTAGCTTTCGCAATATAAATTTCTGGCTTTGCGGCTTCTTTTGGCACTGCCATGGCTTTGTCTAACTTTTCTTTAGCCATTTTAAACTGGCTCAACGTCAACATGGTTTTTGCATCATCTAACTTTTGGGCGGTTGCGGCGGTTGAAGCAATCCACACAATTGCCATGGCAAACATCAATCGTTTCATGTGTTTTGTTTTTTAAGGCGTCCCTGGTGCCACAGAGACTGGTTTTATGTGTCGTTTAAAATTCCAAAATACGCATCCTTGCAGGCAGTTCTTCAACTTTTAGTAAACCGTTTGAAACTGTAATTAAACAAAAAGGCTTCCCAACTTGGCAAAAATCATCTTTCCAAGCGCTATTCAATTTATTCGTTTATGCTCTTAAAAGACGGCTTAAATGTATGACTTGTTACCTTGCTATTCGTTAATTTCTTGCAAACCCTCATCATCGCCGGTAGCCTCTTCCGCTGGAGGGGCGTCTCCCTCGGCCGAAGCTTCGATTTCCAGTTCGGCGGGCAACTCGGGTTCTTCTTCTTCTTTGTCCAGCTTTGTAATGGCCGCTATGGCGTCTTCGTCGTTTATCTTTATCAGTTTTACGCCCTGGGTGGCTCTGCCTGCCTCGCGTATGCTGTCCACGCCGGTTCTAATGGTTACGCCGCTTTTACAGCTTATCATCAGGTCGTTTTCGTCGGTTACATCCAAAATGCCTACCAAACTGCCGGTTTTCTCGGTAATGCTGATGGTTTTTACACCTTTGCCACCCCTATTGGTAATGCGATATTCATCGATGGGCGTTTTTTTGCCAAATCCTTTTTCGCTTACTACCAGCACATTGTGGGTCTCAATTTGTTGCTTGTTCACGCAAATCATACCAATCACTTCGTCGGTCTCGTCGTCCACTTCTATACCGGCCACCCCAATGGCACCTCTGCCCGTGGGCCGCACCTTCTCTTCGGGGAAGCGAATGGCTCTGCCACTTTTTACAGCCATCAAAATTTCGCTGCTGCCATCGGTAAGGCGAGCCTCCAACAATTGATCGCCCTCCAAAATGGTAATGGCATTAACGCCCGTTGAACGGCGGCGGCTAAATTCTTCTAGCGGTGTTTTTTTGATAACGCCTTTCTTGGTGCAGAGTACAATAAAGTGGTTTTGGGTAAACTCTTTATCGTTGATGTTGGCAATGTCAATAATTGCACGCACCCTGTCGTCGCCGGGCATCTGCATCAGGTTTTGAATGGCCCTGCCCTTGGTGTTCTTTTCACCCTCTGGAATTTCGTACACGGTAAGCCAATACAAGCGGCCTTTTTCAGTAAAGAACAGCATGGTGTGGTGTGTATTGGCCACAAACAGGTGTTCAATATAATCTTCCTGCCGGGTGGTGCTGGCTTTGGCACCACGGCCACCGCGCCGCTGCTGCCTAAAATCGGTAGCAGAAGTACGCTTTATATAGCCCATGTGCGAAATGGTGATAACCACATCCTCCTGCTCTATAAAGTCGGCCATGCTCAACTCATCGGCCAAATATTGTATCTCGGTGCGTCTAGCATCGCCAAACTTCTCTTTTACTTCCCGAAGTTCATCTTTAATGATGTTGTAGCGCAGCACTTCATCGCTTAAAATAAGCAAGTAATGTTCAATCATTTTCATGATTTCGGCGTGTTCTTCGCGTATTTTATCGCGTTCCATGCCCGTAAGGCGTTGCAAACGCAATTCCAACACAGCCCTCGCCTGTATTTCGCTCATGCCAAAGTTGGATATCAACCCCTCGCGGGCTATCTCGGGGGTAGCACTTTCGCGAATCAGTTTTATCACCTCATCTAAATGATCTAAGGCAATAAGGTAGCCCTCCAAGATGTGTGCCCTTTCGCGTGCCTTTTTCAATTCAAACTGCGTGCGACGCTCCACTACCTCGTGCCTAAAAATTACAAACTCGCTTATAAGGTCGCGCAGATTAAGGGTGCGGGGCCTACCACGTACCAGTGCCACATTGTTAATGCCATAGCTGGTTTGCAGCTCGGTCATTTTGTACAACTGGTTGATGATTACTTGGGCAACCGCATCCCGCTTTAGGTCTATAACAATACGGGTGCCTTCTTTTAGGTTGCTTTCGTTGTTTACGTTGCTTACGCCCTCTATCAGTTTTTCGTTTACCAGCTGTCCAATTTTATCGGTCAGTAGGTCGCGATTTACCTGATAGGGCACTTCGGTAATCACAATTTTATCGCGTCCCTTATCGTCGCTTTCAACATTGGCCCTTCCCCGCAGCACTACCCTGCCACGGCCGGTAAGAAAGCCTTGCTTTATACCATCAAAGCCGTGAATGACACCTGCCGTAGGGAAATCGGGCGCTTTTACATACTTTATCAGTTCTTCGGCCGAAATGTCGCGGTCGTCGATATAAGCCATGCAGCCGTCAATTACCTCACTCAGGTTGTGAGGCATCATGTTGGTAGCCATACCCACCGCTATGCCGCTGCTGCCATTTACCAGCAATTGGGGTATGCGGGTGGGCAGTACCGTAGGTTCTTCCAAACTGTCGTCAAAATTCAATTGAAAATTAACGGTATCCTTTTCTATATCGGTAAGCATGGCATCGGCTAGCCGTTGCAAACGGGCCTCGGTATAACGCATGGCAGCCGGTGGGTCACCATCCTGATTGCCGTAGTTACCCTGCCCATCCACCAGCATGTAGCGCATGCTCCACTCCTGCGCCATGCGCACCATAGTGTCGTAAATGCTGGCATCACCATGTGGGTGGTACTTACCCATTACCTCGCCCACAATACGGGCGCTTTTTTTGTACGGCTTACCATAATCGAGCCCTAGCTCGTTCATGGCATACAGCACCCGGCGGTGTACGGGCTTTAAACCATCCCGCACATCGGGAAGGGCCCTACCCACTATTACCGACATCGAATAGTCGATGTAGGCAGTTTTCATCTGCTCTTCAATAT
>RDXD01000209.1 GCA_004292575.1 Bacteroidota bacterium | reverse complement strand
TGGAAAAGCACAAGCGGCAGGGTAAGCAATTGGGCGGCTGTGCTAACGGCAATAAGCTGCCAAAGCCAGGCCATTGGCTTGTAGCGGGGCGCCAGCAGGTTCTCCACCGGCTTGCCAAAAATGGCAATGCTAAGTACGGCCGCGTAGCTTAACTGAAAGCCCACATCCCAGAGGTTAAACGGATTAACCACCAACAGCATAAGGGCCGAAACGGCCAGTGCGTTGTAGATGCTGGTTTTTCGGCCAAAACCGCTGCCAGCCACTATGCAGGTAAACATAAGGGCCGAGCGGGTAATGGAAGGCGCAGCACCCGTAAGCAAGCTAAAAAACCAAAGTGCTGCCACAATAACCAGCGCACTGAGTACTACACCGGCTCTTTTTTTGGCCATGGGCTTAAACAGCAGCAGCAACAGCCCATAAATAAGACCCAAGTGCATGCCGCTGATGGCAATAATGTGCACTACACCCGTATTGGCATATTGCTCCACCAGCGTTTTATCCAAATCATCCCGATAACCCACCAACAGTGCTTCGGCCAAGCCAGCTTCTGCTTTGCCGGGTATATGGGTTTTAAACGCTTCCAAAACAAAGCCGCGGGTGCGGTACAGCATTTGCTGAAACCGGTTTACCACCATGGTACCCTCAACCACGTAGCTGCCGGGCGTAAGGTAAACCTGGTAAAAAAGCTGGTGAAATTGTGCATAGCGTTCATAGTTAAAGGCCCCCGGGTTTCCCGTATTGCGCAGCGGTTGCAATGCCGTGGAAAAAACCACGCGGCTACCGTAGCCCAACGCCGGTGGCATGCTGTCTTTTTTAAAATAGATGATGATGTTGCCATCCAAGGCCGTAACCGTACCATCTGCATTTACAATGCCAATGCTGGCTTCGGCTTTATAGGTTTTGGCCTTGGTGGAAAGCGGCTCTTGCAAAGTGGCCACCAGCGTGGCACCCGGCAAATAATGTTTACCAATAAAAGCCGGGCCGTTTTGTGGGGTACGCAGCCATACCAATGCCGCCCCCAACACCGCCACCAGCAAAAACAAAACTGCCCCAAAATGGCCACGGTGGTTCCATTTTGCAAACGAACAGGCCACCACAAGCATAACAGTGGTGGCAATCATGGCCACCAATGCCCACCCCGAAAGCTGCAAATACCACTGCGCCAATATGCCTGCCACCAAGGGGGGTAAAAGCCTTAGCGCAGGTGCAGTTTTCCAAATGGGTATAAAGCGGATAAGCATAAGCTGCTTTTGCCGCTACAAGATAGGCACGCCTGTTTAAAAACCAAACAGGGCGGCCATTTTGCCAACCAAGCCGCAGTGTGATGGCCTAACATGAATTGTGCAATTTTGAGGCTGGCGATGGCCGTAAACGTTTTTGTGCCCAATGCAAACGTTAAAACAGCCCCTTGCAAGGCTGGCATCACGCAGTGTGTACCCTAACGGGCGGCAGACTAAGCGCAAACAAAACTTAGCAGAACAAGGGCATTAAAGCGCTTAGTAAACCAGTGTTGTAAACCAAAAAAAGCCGCCACAAGCCGGGCCCTAAACAAGCCCGTTTACTTAAGCAAACCCTGCGGCACGGGTTTTTCAAGCAGGTGCTGGTAAATAAATGTGGTCTTTAAATTATCGTAGTGGTCGTTGCGTGCCGGCAGGTTGCGCCAGCCGTGCCTACCATTGGGGTACAGCATAAATTCGAAGGGTTTTTTGGCGTCTTGCAGCGCCCCAATCAGTTGGAGGCTGTTTTGCATGTGCACGTTATCATCCATGGTGCCATGCACCACTTGCAGCATGCCCTTGTAGCGGTTTACGTAAGGAAACACACTGCTTTTTTTGTAGCCTTCGGCGTTTTCGCTGGGCAAGTCCATATAGCGCTCCGTGTAGTGGCTGTCGTACAGGTTCCAGTCAACCACGCTGCCGCCGGCCATGCCATGGGTAAACACATCGGCACCGTAGGTAAGCGCATAGCAGCTCATATAGCCACCATAGCTAAAGCCGGTAATGCACACTTTTGCGGGGTTGGCTTGCCCATTTTTTATAAACCACTGGGCCATGGTTTTATAGTCTTCCATTTCCCAATAGCCCAGGTTGCGGTGCATGTAGTTTACGCCTTCTTTGCCAAAGTGGCCACTGGCCCGGTGGTCAAAGGCCACTTGTATCATCCCTTGTTGTGCATACCACTGCCTTGTGGCGCTCCACACCCAGTTGTTCATAACCGTGCCTGCATCGGGGCCGCCATAAATGCTAATGAGCATGGGGTATGTTTTGCCGGGTTCCATATTTAGTGGCCAGGTAACCACGGCGGGCAGCTCAAATTTTCCATCGGCACTGGTTATGCGCAGCATTTCGGTGCGGGGCCGCTGGTACTGGTCAAAATTTTGGGCTTTGGCCGAGGCAATTTGCCGCACCAGGCTGCCTTCCATATCCATAAGCGCTACGGCGGGCGGGGTACTTACATTGCTGTATTGGCTGGTAAAATAGCGTGCATCGGGGCTAAGGGTTACGTTGTGGTTAAAGCCATCGGGGGTAAGTTGGCGCAAGTTTTTGCCGTCTAAACCAATGCTGTACAGGTGGGTTTGGGCACTGGTGGCTTTTTGGCGGGCGGTAAAATAGAGGCGTTGGTTTTTTTCGTCAATATGCTTTACATCGGTTACGCGGTAGCTGCCGCTGGTAACGGTTTGCAAAAGCTTTCCTTCAATGGTGTAGAGGTAGAGGTGGTTCCAGCCGGTTTTATCGCTTTGCAGCAGCATGCGCTTGCCATCGTTCAAAAATGTAAGTCTGGCGTCGGCTTCGCTAAGGTCAATCCATGTTTTTTGGGTTTCGGCATACACTTCTTTTTTTGCGCCATTGGCCGGGTTTACGGCGTACAGGCGCAAGCTATCTTGCCCACGGTTTTGCCATTGCACAAACAGCGCGTCGCCGTTGGGGGTAAATTTGGGCCATCCCAGTTGGTGGTTGGTGGTTTCGCCAAAATCGACCCAAGTGGTGGGGCCGCCGGCGGCGTTTATAAAGCCCAGCTTCACGGCCGGGTTAGGGTCGCCCACTTTGGGGTAGCGGGTTTCTTCCAGTTGGCCATGCACCCCATCGGCCATATACAGCGGAAACATGGGTATCTGGCTTTCATCAAAGCGCATGTAGGCTATGGTGCTGCTATTGGGACTCCACCAAAATGCGCGGTAGCGGGTAGCGCGGCCAAAAATTTCTTCGTAATACACCCAGGTAGCAAACCCATTAAGCAGGGTCTTGGTGCCATCGTGGGTAAGGCGGGTTTCTTGCAGCGTAGCCAGATTAATGCAGTACAAATCATTATTGCGGGTAAAGGCCACCAGTTTCTCATTGGGGCTAAGCGTGGCATTCTTTTCCTCATCGGGGTTATTGGTAAGCCGCTGGGCTACTTCGGCACCCGGCATTTCGGCATACAAATCGTTGTTTTTGTAGGTTATTACCGTTTGGGTGGGCTTGGCTAAAGGGGCTTGCGCATACAACTCGGCTTGGCCTGTAGCTGCATTTACCTTTTGAATGGGGCTGCCTGGGCTGGCTACAAGGTAGTGTTCATTGCTGAGCCAGCTAACGCGGGGCAGCGGGGTTATCATATCTTTTGGCGCCACACCTTTCATAAGCGCGGCAGTGTCAAAACCAATTTGGGCTTGGCTGGCCCATGCGGCAGACGATAGAGCTAGGGCACAAAGGAAATTTTTCTTCATAATATACATTGGGTGGCGAATATAAAAAAATGGCCGGCCAAAAATCGACCTGCCATTTCAAACCTCAAAAACCATGTGTTAGGCCAACACTGGTTGACTTTCTTTTTTTGTAGAATTTGGATTGCTTACGGGTACAAACAACGCTTCAAAAGAAACCTTAACGTGTTTCTCGAGTTTCTCCTCCAGCATTGAGGCCATGGTTTCCATGTAAATTATCACATCTTCACGCACATTGCGGCGCAGCCACCTAAACCCTCCGGGCAATCGGTCCAGCACTTGCTTGTCTTCAAGGTACTCAATGCAGTGTATATCGCTGGGCGTAAGACCAATTTTTTCCAATTTTGTGATGAGCAAGTCCACGGGAGCATCACTAACCGGGCAAAAGTCGATGGCCAGCTCGGTCCACTCGCCAGTGCCCGTGCGGCTGTATTGCAACACTTCTTTGCTGCTGAGGGCGGTTACCGTTTGCAGCAAATTGCCACAATTGCAACTGCCATGGTTTCCCCAGGCATAGTGGGCGCCGTTTTTTAGACGGCGGGCGGTTTCTCTAAGCGCTTCGATTAATTCAATATTAGCATGTGCCATAACAAATAATTTAGATGTATAAGACTTGACTTGTGGAGCAAGATGAATGAAAAAACACAACTATCTAAAGTTTGTTAAGACTTAAGGCCTGTTTTTTTCTTAAAAAATGCACTTACAAGGCCATAAATGTGTGGAAGCGGCGTTTTATGGCAAACTAGGTTTATTTGTGATGCGTGTGAAGTTAGGTTTTTTGCTGTGGCTGCTGGCGTTGGGCGGCTGGGCGCAGCCCATAACGGGTGTGTGGCGCGGCAAGTTGCAAACGGGCGGCATGCTACTACAAGCCACCTACAAACTAGAGCTAAAGCTGGTGAAAAAAGGCGATAGCCTAATTGGAACGAGTTATTACTATGCCAACGCTAACAACTATTACCGCTACTTGGTGCGTGGCTACTTTGATGACCGTGAGAATGCTGTGCACTGGTGGGATGATGTTTTGCTGGACTCCAAAACCAGCGGCGGAGCCATTGCCTTAGGTTTTTTAAAAAAAACGCCCCTTGAAGCCTCTGCCGACTTTAACTGCCCCGGCAGCGGCATAATGCGGTTAGATGGCAAGGCAGAGGCTGAAAATGGCACTGATTTTGAGTTGCATTTGAGTAAAACCGAGGGTAGCCAGTTTGCCGATGAATGGGACGCGGTGATAGATGGCTACTTTTATGGTATGGCCGACCCCGCCATTATTGATAGTGTGGCAGCCATAGCAGCGGGTAGTAAAGTGGCAGTGCCAACCGTGGGCCAGGAGCCCCCAATAGCTAAGGCCGTACCAACACCGCCGAAGCCACAGCCAACGGCTGCCAAACCACCATTGCCCAAGCCTGCGGCCAGCCAAGTACCCCAGCCCGCGCGGCCCGAAAAGCCGCCACCGGCCGATACTACCCCTACCATAACCGCTAAGTTTAGCGCTAGGCAGAAACTGGTGGCCACCACCATACCCATTGGGGCCGATAGCGTGGTGCTACAGTTTTACGACAATGCCGAGGTGGACGGTGATAGCATTGCGCTGTTTTTGAATGGCCATTTGCTGTTTGAGCACATTAGGCTAACCGGACAGGCTTACAGCATTACCATTGCTGCCAGCCAGCTTACACAGGAGCAAAACGAGCTTACGATGGTGGCCGAAAACCTGGGCAGCATACCGCCAAACACCAGTTTTATGGTGGCCTATGCAGGGGGCAAACGGTTTACAGCCAACTTAGAAAGTACCGCCTACAGCAGTGCCGTTATTAGGCTGGTGCGCCCGGCAAGTACAGCCAGCGGGCAGCAGTAGCGGTGCTGCACAATTAAATACAGCGTGGCAATGTTTTGGCGGTTAATTTTACCGTTCGCTATACCAAACAGTAGATGATTGATAAAACAACGCAGATAAAAGAAGAAGAGAGGGCCGTGCTGGTGGGGCTGGTGCACAATGGCCAAACGGAAAGCCACACCTACGAATACCTTGATGAGCTGGCATTTTTGGCCGAAACGGCAGGTGCCAAAACCATAAAGCGCTTTTGGCAAAAAATGCCGCATCCCGATAGGGCCACGTTTGTGGGCAAGGGTAAGTTGGAAGAAATTGGAACCTTTGCCAAAATGAAAGGGGCCACGCTTTTGATATTTGACGATGAACTTACGGGCTCGCAGATAAATAACATTACCGAGGCTACGGGCATAAAAACGA
>RDXD01000208.1 GCA_004292575.1 Bacteroidota bacterium | reverse complement strand
GGGGCAAACACGTAAAAAGCAAAGAAATAAGAAGCATAAAGCCAGGCATTTTTGAAACCGGCGATTTGGTATTGCTGATAGATGAATTTAGCGTAAGTGCAAGCGAGGTATTGGCCGCCGCCCTGCAAGACAACGATAGAGGAACCGTGGTGGGCCGCCGCAGCTTTGGCAAGGGGTTGGTGCAAGAGCAATATGACCTTAAAAATGGTGGAGCGCTGCGGCTTACCGTGGCGCGGTATTACACACCCACCAACCGCAGCATCCAAAAGCCGTATGCCAATGGCCAAAAAGAAAGCTACCGAGCCGAGGTGTACGACCGATTTTCCGATACCATAAAGCCACCCCCCGACAGCAGCAATATACACCTCTTCACCACCAAAAAAGGAAAAAAACTGTACGATGGTGGCGGCATTACCCCCGATGTTTGGGTGCCTTTAGACAGCCATCAAACCGCCAAAAAACAATTGCTGCTGGGCAGCCAAGCGCTAACCACCACCGCCTTCGAGATTTTTAAGGCCGAGCAGCAGCAGTTAAAGACAATGACATCGGCACAGCAGTTTTGCAACAGTTTTGTGCTTCCGGCTTGGGTATGGCCTAGCCTGGTACAGCGTGCCGCAACCGATAGTGTTTACGTAAACCCGGCAGATACACTGGCGCGAAACAAAGCACTGTTGCAAACCAAGGCCATGTTAGCCAGATATGTGTGGCGCGGCACGGGCTATTTTACAGTGGCCAATACCACCGACCCCGTGTTTGCCAAAGCGCTAAGTTTACTGGCCAATCCAAAACCATAGCCGCCATATCAAAGCCCTCGGCTCAACAGCAATGCTAACAAAAACGGTTCCATGCCATGGATTTACCCTATCGCCAAAAACAGTTGCCACTAACATAAACTGGTAAAAAAATGAAGCCATGAAACTGTATTTTGCTAGTAGCCTCTTATTGGTGTTATGCCTCTCTTTTGGCGCTAAAGCCATGGATATTTACGTGGCTAAAAACGGAAACGACAACAACCCGGGCACAGAACAAAAGCCGGTGAGCAGTTTGGAAGCGGCCCGCGATTTGATAAGGCACTACAAGGCATTGAATGGACTGCCCAAAAGCGGTATTACCGTATGGATTGGCGAAGGTGAATATGAACAGGAAAAGCCCTTGGTTCTAAATGAAAACGATGCGGGCGCACCAGATGCCCTTGTTACCTGGAGACCCTACAAAGCAGGGAAAGTAAGCATTATTGGCGGCAAAAGCATCCCGTTTAGCGCTTTTGAAAAAACAACGGATAAGCAAGTCCTTAACAGGCTCTCAGCATCAGCTGCAAAAAATACGATGCAAATAAACCTGAGGGAATATGGCATTCACGATTTCGGAAACATTCAACAATATGGGCACGGAATGCCTGTTGTTCCTGCACCCCTTGAACTATTTTTCGACCATGAGCCAATGACACTGGCAAGATATCCCAACGTAGGATACATTAAGATTGGCAAAGTATTTGACCCAGGTTCAGTACCACGAATTCAGGATTACAGCAACCGCGGTGCGCTGTTTGCGTACACCGACGTGCGCCACGAGGTATGGGCGGGCCAAGATGACGTTTGGTTTCAGGGGACTTTTCAACATGGTTATGCCGATGATAACATACGGGTAGAAACCATTAACACAAAAACAAAACAAGTAAAACTGACCACACCATCCCTGTACGGCGTGGGCAGCGGACGCGATTTTCAGCAATACGTTGGCTATAATATTTTGGACGAACTTGATAGCCCGGGCGAATGGTACGTGGATAAAAAGTCAGGGATACTCTATTTCTGGCCCCCAGCCCACACAAAAAACAGTTCGGTAATGGTTTCCATGTTGCAGGAGCCCATTATTGTTTTGGAAAACGCAAGCTATGTTACCATCCGTGATGTTACCGTTGAAGCAGGCAGAGGAATTGGCATCTATATGGAAAGCGGCAGCCATAATCTTATTGCAGGTTGCACCGTTAGAAATATGGGCACAAGCGGCATATTTATGGGGCAGGGTGCAAAACAAACGTTCCCCTTTGTAACCCATGACGACTATTCTGGCGTCCCCGTTTCCAGAAGCATCGGCAGTTTGCTAAGCCAACTTTACCGATACACCCATTGGGATAGAAAGGCTGGCACCAACCATGGCATTTTGAGCTGTGATGTTTATAATACCGGAACAGGAGGCATTGCTTTAAGTGGGGGAAACAAACGCCAGTTGATACCCGGCAACAATTATGCTCAAAACTGTAAAGTGCATAATTACAACAGGCGCAATAAATTTTTATGGTCGGGTATAAATGTGGACGGCTGTGGCAATAGAATCAGTAATTGCGAAATCTTTGATTCCGATTGGCAAGCCATTTATGTAAGGGGCAACGACCACCTTTTTGAGTACAACCATATTCACCATGTAACCTTAAATTCAGACGATACTTCCCCTTGGTATATTGGCCGCGACCCCAGCGATCGGGGTAATATTTTACGATACAATTATTTCCACCATATTGGCAACCCCAACCGGATGAACATGGGTATTTATTGCGACGATTCCAGCACAGATGTATTTGTTTACGGCAATGTGTTTTTTAAGATGAACACCAACCATGGCGTATTATTTTCAAACACCGGCTGGGATTTGAAAATGAAGAACAACATCATTATCGAACCCATATCTTACAGCATGAAAGTATCGGCGCACTACTATACTTGGTACCAGGGGGGCGGACCAACTATGTTTGGAGAGGGCGGGCTATTGCGCAAGCGTTTGCTGGAACAAGTAAATATTGGTACTAAACCCTATGCGGACAAATATCCAGCGTTGGCAAACTATTTAGACCCTATTGTGGCTGGCAAAGAATGGGAAGGCATGCGGTCAAAAAGAAATGTGTTTTCGGGAAATTTGATTGTAGGCGGGTCGCAAAATCCGGTGAGTCTGGTAGGTGGCGAATATGCCCAATGCGACTCTGCAAACAACTATAGAACTGACCGTGATCCGGGCTTTGTGGACTACAAAAATGGAAATTTTAATCTAAAGGCTGATGCCGAAGTGTTTGTGCGAATTTCAGGTTTTGAACCCCCGCCTTTTGACAAAATGGGCTTATACACCGATGCGTTTAGAAAAACTGGCAGTGGAAATGCTCCCGCAGCGCTCCACCCGCGGCGAGAATGATTATTGAGTATACCCTACATGCTGGCATGGCAGGCCGCCCCCATGGATTATGTTGAGTTCGAGCTATAAAAACACTAAAAATGAACATATGAAATGCCCACGAGCGGCTGCACACCCAGCGCAAATGATCATTAAGGCATTCCATGTGACAATTAAAAACAGCAGCCGACAGGCTGCGCACTAAAAATGAACACATGAAAGCACTAAAAAGCATGCTGCTGCAAGTTTTGGGGCAGGCTGCCTATTTGAGGCTTACCAGCACCATCTTCTTTTGGTTTTTGCGCAATGGGTGGTTAAAAAACAACCCGCTGTACGCTACCCACTACATCATACGCCAGTTTATAAAGCCCGGCCATACCGTTATAGATATTGGAGCCAACTTAGGCTACTATAGTTTGCCGTTTGCAAAATTGGTAGGGCCGGCTGGCCGGGTGCTGGCCGTAGAGCCTATAGCACTTTACCGAAGTGTGTTGCAAAAAAACATAGCGCATCAGCCACAGGTAACCGTGCTGCCTGTGGCACTGGGCCAAATAGAGGGTAAGCTAAAAATGGGAAACCCTGCCGCGGCAAAGCACCGCCATGGGCTAATGCGCGTACTTTCCGAAGACGAAGCCAACAGCGGTAGTACGGCCTACGAGGTAGAAGTTAAAAATCCTGTACAACTATTTGACCACTTGCAACGTATAGACTACCTAAAGTGCGACATTGAAGGCTATGAGGTGCCCGTGATACCCGAAATGCAGCCCCTTATAAAAAAACACCAACCTATAGTGCAAATCGAAGTGGAAAGTCAAAACAAAACTGTTATTTTCAACCTATTGCAGCAGTTAAATTACCAGCTGTTTTACACACAGAACGGCGGACTCATACCCTTTTCTCACCCGCAGCAGCATCTGCCCGCCGACCTTATTGGCATACCAGCAGCCCGCATGCCTTTTTTTAACCATCTAGTAGTCAATGCCGCAAACTGATACAAAACCTTATGCGCTGCTCACCATCTCAAAGTATCCGCTGTGGGCCGCAGTCTTTGGCTTTTTGCAAATGGCAGTGTTTAGATTGCCGCTTATGCTGAAGAAAAACGTCGGCTTTTGGCGCCTGATGGGCTGTGGCCGAAACGGCACCTTCGACATTGTGCCCGATTTGACGCAATGGGCCATTTTAACCATTGTGCCGCTGCAAATTGAAGAAGCAGAAGCGCTGGCTGAAACACCAAATCGAAACAGCGTTACAAAAGGCTTCTACGGCAGTTTTATAGTGGCTTGGCACCGATTTTTTGGGGTAAAAAACACCAGTTTTCTGTTGGAACCCCTTGAGGGTCATGGGCTTTGGAATGGCCGCACTGTGTTTGGACCCTTGCCCAAAACCACCGGCTACGAGGGCGAAATGGCGGTGCTTACCCGCGCCACCATAAAGCTTAGCAAGTTGGCCAGCTTTTGGAAAAGTGTAGATGCCGTGGCCCAACAAATGGTTGGCGCCCCGGGTTTTAAAACATCGTATGGTATTGGCGAAATCCCATTTGTAAAACAGGCCACTTTTAGCGTGTGGCAAAGCCGCGCCCACATGAAACAATTTGCTTATGGCATGCAGCAGCACAAAACGGTGGTGCAGCGCACCCATAAAGAACAATGGTACAGCGAGGAAATGTTTGTACGGTTTAAAATATTGCGGCAATTTTCTCAATAAAGTTAATCCCCTAACTTCGCCCCTTCGGTTGAAGGGCCTTTACGATTGACCGCCCACGTATTTGCAGCCTCCTGGGCTGTCAGCGTTCCTGAATGCTTCCCGATACTGCCTGCATTGCACGCAAACCTTGGTAGTTTGGCCGGGCTATTGTTTCAAGAAAAAAAACTACAACATGGAAAAAAGACTTGCGAGCACCCTTGGGGTGTCGTCGGAAACAGGCACCCTAAAACGCCTGCTGGTGCACAGCCCCGATAGTGGCTTGGGCAAAGTGGTACCTTCAAAAGCGCAAGACTGGCTGTTTGAAGACATTGTGCACTTGGAAACCATTAGGCGCAATGAGTATGACT
>RDXD01000207.1 GCA_004292575.1 Bacteroidota bacterium | reverse complement strand
AAGGCCGAGCGACTTATTTTAAACTGTATGCAACGCATGAGCGGTATTGCAGGCCTCACAAAAACCTACGTGGAAGCCATTGCAGGCTACCGCACCAAAATTTTAGATACCCGCAAAACCACACCCAACTTTAGGTTGTTAGAAAAGGAAGCTGTGCGAATTGGCGGTGCTGTAAACCATCGCTTTGGCCTGTACGACATGATTATGCTAAAAGACAACCACATTGACTACGCTGGTGGCATTGCGCCAGCCATAGAAAAAGCCTGGACCTATGTATGCCAGCACAAGCCCCACCTTAAAATTGAGGTGGAGGCGCGCAGCTTGGCCGATGTGCATGCTGTGGCGGCCATTGGCAAGGGCAAGCTGTTTAGGGTAATGCTCGATAACTTTTTGCCTACGCAAATAGCTGAGGCACTGGATGCATTGCAGGGCCAGTTTGAAACCGAGGCCAGCGGGGGAATCAACCTAACCAATATTGAAGCCTATGCCGCCACCGGCGTGGATTACATCAGTTCGGGTGCGCTCATTCACCAGGCGCAAAGTGTGGATCTTAGTTTAAAGGCCGTTATGCTTTAATTTTTACCCATGGCAAAGCAAAAATTAACTTCGTTGGGTGCCATTGTTTATAGCACCAACCCTAACTTTAACACAGCTCCGCCTGAGGAAGCGCTGGTTACCCCGCCGCCTGCCCTTCAGCCATTGCGCATCAGGTTCGAAACCAAGCACCGCGGTGGCAAAGCCGTTACGCTGGTTACCGGCTTTCAGGGCCTGCCTGCCGATGCAGAAGCCTTGGGCAAGCAACTAAAAACACACTGCGGCACTGGCGGCAGCGTAAAAGACGGCGAAATCATTATTCAGGGAGATCAACGCAATAAGGTTTGGCAGTGGTTGCTCAAAATGGGATATACCCAAACAAAAAAAGTATAGCATGACCGGGAACCCTATTGCGGCATTTTCAGTTTTACTGGCCCTTATGCTGCTGCCGGCGGTAGCCATGGTGGCAGGTGGCGGCTGGTTTTGGTACCGGGGGCAGGCGCAGCATAGGCAGCACACAGAAAGGCTGGGCAAAATGCTCGTCATGTTTGGCTGTATATTGTTGGTTATTGTGGTGATTGTTTCGTTTTTTCTTACTGGTAGAATGCCGGGCGCCTAAGCGTCACCCGCGCCCCAGGTTTCAACAGGGTAGCGTGGGTAGCCAATAATTAGTTTCATTTGCACATGAGCTTAGCACAACAGGTACAGCACCTCATTAACACTAAAACCAAACCAGCTGGCGCTTTGGGCCGTTTAGAAGCGCTGGCTTTGCAGTTGGCCTTGGTTCAAAACACTACAGCCCCGCAAATCATTAATCCCCAAGTGGTGGTGTTTGCTGCCGATCATGGCATTGCGGCCCAGCAAGTGGTAAATGCTTATCCACAGGCCGTTACAGCCCAAATGGTTCACAATTTTCTACAAGGTGGCGCCGCCATTAATGTGTTTTGCAACCAAAGCAGGGTAGGCTTATTGGTGGTAGATGCGGGCGTAAATGCCGTGTTTGCACCCCACCCCAAGCTGGTAGATGCTAAGGTGGCCATGGGTACCCAACACTATGGCCAAGGCCCAGCCATGCTGGCGGAACAGCTGGCACAGGCCAAGGAGCGGGGGCAGCAGGTGGTGGAGCAGCTGTGGAAGCAAGGTTGTAACACCATCGCCTTGGGCGAAATGGGCATTGGCAACACCTCATCGGCCGCGTTGATTATGCACCAGCTTTGTGGACTGCCACTGCAAGCATGCGTAGGCTTGGGTGCTGGCCACACCGCCAGCCAGTTTTTGGTTAAGCAGCAAACCCTGGCTCAGGTAGCACAGTTTCATGGGCTTGGTGCCACCCACATGCCCGCCGAGGCACTACTACAGCGGGTAGGCGGTTTTGAAATAGCCATGATGTTTGGTGCTTATCTTAAAGCCTACGAGTTGGGTATGGTAATGGTTATAGATGGTTTTATAGCCACCTCGGCCTTGCTTTGCGCACACCAAGAACAGCCCGCCATTTTAACACACTGCGTATTTGCACATGGCAGTGCCGAAAGTGGCCATGCCGCCATGCTAGACTTTTTAGGTGCCCAACCCTTGCTTCAATTGGGCCTGCGGCTGGGCGAGGGTACCGGCGCTGTGCTGGCCCTACCGCTGCTGCAACAGGCTTGTGCTTTTCTTAGCCAAATGGCCAGTTTCGAAAGTGCGGGCATTGCTAACGCTTAGTGCCACTGTAAATAGGAGAGGCCGCCGCACAGCACAAGCTCATCGTCCGGTTTAAATGGCGTGGTGTTTTCCAGCACTCATAACTCATAACTCATAACTCATAACTCATAACTCATAACTCATAACTCATAACTCATAGCTCATCACTCATAACTCATCACTCATCACTCATCACTCATCACTCATCACTCATCACTCATCACTCATAACTCATCACTCATAACTCATCACTCATAACTCATAACTCATAACTCATCACTCATAACTCATAACTCATAGCGCATCACTCATCACTCATCACCTTGTAAAGTAGGAGAGGCCGCCGCACAGCACAAGCTCATTGTTCGGTTAATTTAAATGACATAGTTTTTTTCCAACGACCATAAAAATGCAAACAAGCGTTTGCCGCTTTGCAGAGGGCTAAAATGAAAGAGATTTGCCAATAATAGCGCACCGCCTGCAGATAATGAATGGTGAGGATTTGCAGCCAAAAAAAGAGCGACTTTAGCACACGCACCCAACATGAAGGTATGAAAAACCAGTGGAATATATTTAGGTCGGCGGTTATGTTCTTAACCCGTCTTCCCGTGGGCAAAAATTTGCCTTACAGCCCCGGTCTGCTACAGCAAACGCCCCAGTATTTCCCGCTGGTGGGCATTATGGTTGGCTTTGTGGTGTGGGTGGCATTTGTGCTGGCGCATCTGCTGTTTAACCAGGGCATTTCCATAGCCATTAGCATGGTGGCTGGCATTTTATGCACGGGCGCTTTTCACGAAGATGGTTTTGCCGATACCTGCGATGCCTTTGGCGGAGGCTGGAGCAAAACACAAATTTTAACCATCATGAAAGATAGCAGGCTGGGTACCTACGGCGTGGTGGGTATTATGGGCATGCTGGGTATGAAGTTTTTGTTGCTACAGGCATTGCTACCCAATTATGAGCTTTTTCCTTTTTCATTCGCTTGCTTGTTGCCAAATGCCAATCCCAGCTTTTGGCTGCTCTACGGCCCTTGTTTCTGTTTGCTGTTGGCCAGCCATGCCGTAAGCCGCCTGGCAGCCATCAGCATCATTCAGCGCTATGAGTATGTCTCCGATACTGCTTCGGGCGCCAAATCAAAGCCCTTGGCATCTACACCACTGCAGCCTTGGGCCTTTGGCTTTGCGGTTGGCTGCGCCCTGCTTCCGTTTTTGGGCTTGCCCTATTTTTATGTACTGGCCTTGTTACCCGTAGCATTTATTACCATCCTGCTGGCACGGTATTTTCACCGCTGGATAGGCGGCTACACCGGCGACTGCCTGGGGGCTACACAGCAGGTAGCCGAAGTGGTTTTTTATGCCGCTGTTATCGTTTTAAAGGGCTTCGCCATTTATTTCTATTAGCATTATGATTTTGGTACGACACACCACGCCGTTGGTAGAAAAAGGCATTTGTTATGGCCAAACAAATTTGGCGTTGGCCGATAGCTTTCCATCTGAGGCAGCAGCGGTGCAGCAGCAGTTATTGGGCCCATTTAGCCATATTTTTACCAGCCCGCTCTTGCGCTGCCTTAGCTTAGCGCAATACCTGCACAAATGTTGGCCGCAGGCCGCGCCCCCCGTGCAGGTGCCTGCGCTTATGGAGCTAAATTTTGGCAACTGGGAAAACCAGCCCTGGAACAGTTTGCCCCAACCAGAAAGCGACCATTGGATGGCCGATTTTGTAAATAGAAGCCCACCGGGTGGCGAATCGTTTCAAAGCTTGTACGAACGGTGCGTGGGTTGGTACAAAGCCGTGTGCACTTCGTATCCACAAGCGCTGGTGGTAACCCATGCCGGGGTTATGCGCTGCTTGCTTTCGCACCTGCACCACACCCCACTGCATCAGGCTTTCGAATTGTACCCCTTACAATACGGGCAGGTGGTGGTGCTGTAGGTGCGGGTGGGTTTGGGGTGTTTAAAAAACGTTGTGGCTACCCTGCTGTGTAAGTGCTTGAAGACAAGCGAAGCGTACGCATCAATCTAGGTTTTGTTATTACAAACGATAGAAGCAACGGGGATGGAATGTAGAAAAATATATTTTGTTTTCCTATGACAGCCCGTGTTTCTCCTAACATTCGCTTGACGTAGTGTGTGGTTCGATTTATCCTTAATACCAAGCTGGCAAAGATGACAGCGTTTTTAAATACGGCCCCACGCGTAACCCAACTGCATTGCCGTAAGATTTTGAAGCACTTAATCCAGCTCCAAAGTGTCGCGCCTTACAAGCGGTCCGCGGCTAAACGATTTTAGGTTAATTTTCTTGCCGCTATTAATCTTTTTTAGCGGAGCTTCCAGCTTGTTTGCTGGGCTGTCGACAACTACCGTAGCCGTATCGGTTAGCGGGCTTGCAGCGGCGGTATTTGTTGCGTTTTCCACCGCTGGCTTCCCAACTTCTACTGCCAACGCCGCTTCTTCGGGCGGGGTCGATGCCTGTGCCAAAGCATCGTGGCCGTTAGCCAAGTTTGCTGCTTTGGCCGTTGCAGTTGCTGCCTCGGTGGGTTCTACATTTTTATGGCCATCTGGTGCCACCCGTTGCGCGGCACGTGCGGCACTTTTTATCTCGCCACGGCTAAAGTCTTCCACATCAATGGTTCTGTCGCTTACTGAAACGGTTGGCGGGGGCGGCGCGCCATCGTCGCTGTATAATTGATTTAGGTTGCCAGCCTTTTGCTGCTGCTGGTAGTTGCTAAAGCCCCAAACGGCCAGCAGACCAAATAGTAGTGCGCTTAGGGCAATGGTAGTTTTCATAACGGGGTATGTTTTTGGGGTAAATAAATTGCGTTGTTGATTTAGGCAAAAGACAGCTTGTAATGCTTGCTGTTTTTATAAATGAGCACCTCGGTTATCAGCAGGTTGCCTACCACGCTCATCCACAGCGACACCTCGTAGTTGGCCAGCAGCGGTACCCCCATTAAGTGCAGCAGCAGGTAGTACACCCTAAATGTAACCGCGGTTAGGGCCATGGCAT
>RDXD01000206.1 GCA_004292575.1 Bacteroidota bacterium | reverse complement strand
GTGCTTTGCAGCAGTTCGGTGGTCTTTATAAATCCATGTTGCAAGCGCGGGCCATCAAAAATATCTGCCGATTCCAGGCCGGCTTCCTGCATGGCCTCAAGGCTGTAAAAGTTTACTACGGGGCTAAGGTATTGCTGCAGGTTTACCAAAACGCTACTCAATACATCAAAAGGGTCGGCGTTTTCGGCAATGTCTATTTCCGCACATAGTCTAAATGGCGCCTGCTCAACCTGCGCAATGTTTACAAAGTCTTCGCAAAGGTTGCGCTGCTGCTGCAGTTTTTGGCGTACCGCCGCCATCAGTTCTATTTTTTCGGCATTGGTAGCGTCTGCATCAAACTCAAGAAGTACATTGTAAAAACCTTTGATGCTTACGGATTGGGTTCGGTTGCCTGGCAGCGCTGTGTGCGACAGTGTTTTTTGGTTAAGGTTGGCAATAACTGGGCGGGTTGTTTTTTGCAACCAGGCATTTTTTACCCCACAAAAACTACCATTGGCGCGGGTTATACTGGTATCTATACACAGCTTTCTATAGTCGAGCGGAGTGGTGGCACGCGTGGGTAAAATGGTGGCTGCGCTGTACAGGGGTTTGGGCAACGCTTGCGTATTGGCCGCTGATGCCAGCAGGTTGGCTATGGGTAGGGTGGCGCGGTACGAAAGATCGGTGATGGCAAAGCAAAGCATTTCCATAATGGTAATGCCAGGGTCGTGTACGTTGTGATCGGTCCATAAATTGCCGCTATGCGCTTGTACAAATGCCAAGGCCTTTTGGCGTAGCGCATTGTAATCAAAGGCAATGTCGGTGTATTGGGTAGGTATAGATTTAGATTGTGACATGGCAAAATGGTTAAAGCGGGAGTAAGGTGTGGGTGTTGGCCGATGTAAGCACGCCTGCAGGTTCGCTTACCACCACTTCGTTTACCGCGCTGCTAAAGTTTACCCCATCGGGGGCATGAAACAGTTGAAGCTGGGCTATGTAGTCCACGTAAGGTAAATTGTCTAAAAAGTTAACCACCTGAGCGGCGGTTACCCGGCCTCCAAATTTAAAACGGCCAGCGTCGCCACTGGTCCAGGGGGCCAAAAACTGCTGCAAGGCCGTTTCCATTTGCGCCCTATAGTAGCCAAAGGCAAACCCAGCTTTTAAGCGCACTTGTGCGCTGATGCGAACGGGTTGATATTGGGGATTGATAACATTAAATGTGGCCCAAGCCGAGCTGTAGGCCTCTAAATGCTGCTCAATTAGCCCTAGTGTGTAAAGATCAACCTTTGGCTGTAGTTGATTTGGAGCATTAGCGTTTAACACATTGGGCACCACCACCACCTGCGTGTGGCCAGCGGAGTTGGTGTTTGCAGCCTGTGTGTGTGGTACCACTTTTACCATATACAGTTGCGGAAAATGCTGTAGCACCAGCCGCTCCATATCAAAAATGGTTATTGCCCGTTGCTTGTGGCGCAGCCTTTCGCTTACGCGGGTGTAAAATGCGGTTTCCACTTCGGCGGGCCTGCCGCCAAAACTGGCATACGGCTGGGTAACTGCTTTAATGGCAGCATTGCCCACCACCAGCTTATTGGTACTGCCAGCAGGCAAAGCGGCGCCATAGTGGGCCATATCATATCCCTGGCCGGTAAGGAGGGCAATGGCTGCATTGGTTTTTACGTCTATCATTCGGCAAACGGCATCGTTGCCTTGGGCCACGCTTGCTCTAAGCCATATCATGCCTTCGGGCATCCAGGTATTTACCGTTGTGGCTTCCGCAGGCACCACTACCCGCAGCACACCGCTGGTCATTAGCCCATCGCTGCTGTCAAAAATTAGCTCGCGGTGGCCTAGTCTTCGCCAGTAGTTGTTGGCCAACACATGCCAGTTTACGGTTGTACGCGGGCTGTCGGGGTTGGCACTGCCCTCGCTTACTTGCAGCAGCAGCGTTACTTCATCAAGGGCGTGCAAATTAGCAATGCCTATGTAGCACTCGCCGCTGTGGCGGTACTGGGGCAGCAGCCTGGTGGCACTGCTTTGCAAAAATTGAAGCTGCAAGCGCGTGGCTCGGTGTTCGTGCCGCACGCCAAATGGGCCAACGTGGTAGTGGTGAAGCGCATCTTGCGTACCTGCAAGCGCTATGCTGCTAAGCCTATTAAACTGCACTTTGCCCGATGTGGCTTTGTAATCGAGGCGCAGGCTTTTTACCTCGGGGGCAAATGGCTCGTT
Organism: Bacteroidota bacterium; assembly: GCA_004292575.1. Taxonomy (GTDB): domain Bacteria; phylum Bacteroidota; class Bacteroidia; order Chitinophagales; family Chitinophagaceae; genus Phnomibacter. The sequence continues at coordinate 6,639 of RDXD01000206.1, read as the reverse complement.
GGGCAAAGCAATGCTTGCCGAATCGCTTTTGCTAAAATTAGCCACCGCTTGGGTTAGCTTGGCGCGGTATTCTTTAAAATAGAAACCGCGGTTAAGTTGCAAGTTAATGCCCGACTTGTTGGCAGCTTCGACAGAGTACCAGCGTATCATTTGCACAATGGCACTAATGGCCTGCACCATTTGTTGCCGTTGAAACACATAGGGGGCAGGTTGATAGCGCTGCACATTAAACATTTTTTGCATCACCGGCTGGCCGGGGCTTAAGGCAAATGGTTCGCTTTGTGTAGGCATAACCCAAGGCACGGCTTTTAGGCTGGGTGGCGCATGGTCGGGGTTTACGAATTTAAAAACCCTGTTCTGGCGGGCATCATCTTCAAACAAACTTTGGCCTTGGGCATATTTCCATTTGCCGCCATCTTCAAAATTTACAAAGGCCGAAAACTGCTGATTGGTGCTTAAGCCGTATGCGCTGTAGTAGGCACCTAAATTGGCCGTGGGAATGTTTTTCCAAGCTACGGTAAGCGTGAACTCTTTAAGTATTTTTTCAAAAGCCTCGGGGTAGTTGATGTTGCAAGCCGCGTTTTTAGGGGCGGTGGCACCAAATGGGAAAAAAGGCTTGCCAGTTTCAGCTGGTCCGGCATCGGTAGTTACCAGAAGCTCGGTTACGTCTTCCACTTCCACATCTATTGTGGCACTGTCAAGGGTAGCGTTTCGCCAAAATTCATAGCCGTGTTCGGCTTTTTGGTTGTTTACCAGCACCTGCAAAACCGGCACGGTGTGTAAGTAGCTGCTGCCGTGTAAGGCAGTTTCGTAATCTACAACGGCGGGGTCTTTTGGGGTAAGCAATACGCTGAAACTGAGTGCTGAGCGTGCGGGTTTGGTGCTGTTTCCAGCCACCAACGCACTTACCAGCCCCTTGCTAATCCAGCCTTTTGCGCCAGTAATTGAAAGGTCGAAACTGTTTTCTAATGCTTTGTTGGTAACATTTGGCGGCAAACCCGATACCTCGAGTGTAACCGTAATGGTGCGGTTGCCTTGCGCCATACGCAGCACGGGCGATGCCAGCGCAAACCCTACCGATGCCAAGGGCCAGCTGTTGTTTCCAAAAGCATCCCACCGCATATCGGCGGCGGGCAATGCCGCACCCATGCCATCGGCCGAATTGGCCACCGGTGCAAACCGCAAATTGTTGGGGTTGCCGGGTTCCACAAAAACACCCTGAATGCTGCTAACGGCCGCCGCACTTATTACTGCATCGTGTGTGAGGGCGTACTGCAGCGATTTTTTTTGGGCATCGGTGGCACCGTTTAGCAGCGTGCCTGCCATGAGCAGGGTAGGGTTTACATGTTTTTTTAGCTCAAAAATAGCATGAAGCGTATCGGGCTGGGCGGGTGCCGGGTACAGGTGCAATACACTGTTGTAGTAATGGTGAAGGTGATGCTGAACATTGGTGTTTAAAAGCCGCTGTGGCTCTTCGTAAAGCTTCAGGAGTAAATCAATGAGCGTGAGATGCGGCGGCACCAAACCCTGTTTGCTGAGCGCATCAATGTGCTCGGGTGTAAGCTGCTCAAGCAGGGTTTGCCAATTGTCCTGGGGTACAAAGCTGCCATTGGCGGCTTTTTGTATGGCTTGGTGGTTAAAAAAGCCCGCCTCTTTGGCAATGCCTACCAAGTACTGCATAAGCTGCTGGCGGCTGCGACCATCTATGGGGGTAAGCAGCGGTGGCAGGCTGGCGGGCAGCCGTTGGGTTTGTACCGAACCTTGGTGGGCCAGGGGATGTGTGGTATTGGAGGCGCTCATTAGCTCAACATGTTTGCTTCTTTGGTATAAAAGGGATACACAAAATTGTAGCGGGTATTGGTGGTAATAATGGTGTAGGTAACCGCAATATCAATGCGCCCCTCCACCACCAAACTGGTATCTAGCTTCACCGATTCCAGCTTTATGCGCGGCTCAAAGCGGCGCAGCGCGTGGGTTACCGTTAGCTTTATGTTGGTTTCTGTGGTGGCATTTACGGGTTCAAACACATAGTGCTCGAGGTTGCAGCCAAATTGGGGCTGCAAAAACCGCTCGCCTATGCTGGTAGAAAGCAGCACGTAAAGGCTCTGCCGAATGTCCTCGGCGTCCTCTACCAAATTGGCTTGTTTTAAACCTAGGTCAAATGTGGGTGGGAAAGCCCAGCCCCGGCCTAGAAACGAAGTGTTTTTTTCATCCATGCTATTCCGGTTGTTCGTTTTTGTATGTTTTTTAGCTGCGTGGGTAAAATACAACACCCATTTTTTCTTCTTCTAAGCGTTACACCTTACCCCTCCAGAAGCTGGGATACCTTTTTTTACCGCCTGTTGCCCGCTGGCCATTTTCATTATTTCCCCAAATCATTCGTTCCAAAAAAAACTAAAATTCCTTAGCCGCCAATCGAAACTGTTGGCATGCCCACCGCCGCTGCGGCCCCACATAAACAAGCATCGCCTGTGCGCAAAGCCGGCAAGCCACCAATAAACACCGTACCACTGCCGGCCACAAACGCACTAGCGGTAATGTGTCCGGTGTTGGGTGGGATGACGCAAATGTGCTGGTCGCCCACAACGGCTGCGGGCATGCCACCCACAAAAACGTTTGGCACACCCGGCCCCACAATGGTGCCGCCATGGTTGGTTAAATCGGTTACACGGGCTGCTGCTGGCATGGTTGTTATATTTTTTTAGTTGATGTTTATAATGGCGCCTTTTAGGTCTAACGTTCCGCTGGCTTGCAGCTTCATGCCGCCCGAAGCTTTCATTTCGGCGCTTCCGCTAGCTGATATGCCCAGTGTGCCCGATGCCCCCAACACGAGCTGTGCTGCTGCCAGTTCCAACTTTGCGGCGGTTTGTATTTTGATACCCGCCGGCGTCATTTCAATCATATTTTGGTTCATATCTTCCAGCTTAATGCCTTGGCGGCTCAATAGCCCCTTTATGTGGTTATCATCTGTTGGCTCGAATGGTGGCGGCAAAGCCGAGCTGTGCAAGCCACCCAATACCACGGGGTATCGGGGGTCGTTGCTCAAAAAGCCCAACACCACCTCATCGCCAATTTCGGGTCGAAAAAACAGGCCGCGGTTTTGGCCGGCGTCGGCCTGCGCCATGCGGGCCCAAACCGCCTCGGTACCCATGCCCATGGCGGGCAAGCTTACCTGCACCCTGCCTTCGCCCATGGGGTCTTCTAACAATACCACAATGCCCACTTGCAAGCCTGGCACTGCGGGTAGTAGCCCCGCCGCCGAGGGGGCATGTGCGCTCGTATTTTGCTCCAACCATACTGCCGGATTATCGCCAAACTGCAGGTGGGTTTTCCATCCGTTGGTGGTATCGTATTGGTGGCCAATGGCGCTTATCCAGGCATTGCCCACAAACCTGTTGCCCATACCGGCCACTGCCACTAGGCCCCCCAGCCTATAATCGGCCATGCCATCAATTTGCGCCTTGCCTCTTACCTTGCTCAGTTGCTGCTTTTGCAGGCTGGCATCGGCCCAGGCTTTTAGCTCGGGCTCGGGCAGGGCAGCCCCGGTGTAGAGGTTTAGTGGGGGGGCCTCCATGCTTTGGGCTACGCTGGTGGCTGGCAAATTGCCTAAGCCACTGCTCTCGGCACTGCCTTCTTGCTGCACCATGGCTTGCTGCGCGGGGCTCCAAGCATTGGCCGTAACCGCACTGTACTGCAATCGGCCGTCAATTTCGGCATCCAGGTCAATTATGCTGGAACCGTAGTTGATGGTGTAGGTGGGCGTGCCTTCCACCACCGGTTTCTTTACTTCAATAACATCGGGCTGTATCATTACCACTAAGCCCGTAGCTTGTGCTCTGCTCACCACAAAATCCCAGTCGGTGGTGTTAAACTGCACCATTTCGGGGTGTATGGGTGCCGTTGCGTCCACCATTACCGGTATGTCGCCGGCATAAGGCTGCAAAATAGCGGCAATATTGTCGGCGTCAGTGGCATTCAAAAAAACTTTGTTGGTGCGTGCCAGGGTAGCTTTTGATACACCGTGCTTGCATTGCACATGCAGTTCGGGCCCCGTGTTACTGCGCAGGCGCAGTTGGTGTTTTACAACTATGCCGGAAAAAATAGGGACCTGTTCATTGGCATCACCCGCGGCAATTTCGATGGTGGCGCCGGGCAAAAACTGGTTGCCATTGCTGAGTGCAAATGGCTGGCCGCCGGGCTGGTTATCGAGCATGATGAGGGTGGCAGAAGGCAGCTTGTTTATAGCATGCTGCACTTGCACGCTTAGCACAGCGGTGGTATTGGGCAGCACGCTGCCATTAACGGTAAACTTAAAGCCCGCCACTGCCGATACGGTAGGTATGGTACGGCTGGCCATCATGGGCTTTTGGGTTTTAGGTTAGCGGCCAGTGGCGGAAAAAAGAGGGTGTCGCCGGGTGTAAGCTGCCTAAAGTTGCTGAGGTTGTTTACCCGTGCCACTTCGAGATAGTACTTAAAATCGCCATAAATTTCGCGGGTAAGGGCAGGGAGCGTATCGCCCTCTTTTATGCGGCGCACGTGTGTAAGATCGGGGCTGCTGTTGCTGTCTCGCGATTCGGCTGCTTCGTCGCTAATGGCTTCAATAAATGTGGCCGTAATAATGGCACGCAGTGGGGTGCCATCGCTTTTAAACATTTTGTATTGAATCTGCGCCGATTTTAAGCTGCCGTCAAACACATCGGGGTCGAAGCGCATGAGTGCCAAGCGGCCCCATTTGATGCGGACATAGTTGGTGCGGTGCTGTGTGCCGCTGTAACCCACCGCTTGGTAAAACTCCTGAATTTTTTCGGCCACGGTGGCCGGCCCGCCATCGGCCTTGCTCAAGGGCTTGCCAGCGGTATTGGTGCCATCAATAAAAAACTTGAGTACAATGTCTAGCGGTTCGGTACCTATAAACTGCCCCTCGCTGCTGTTGCCGCCTGCGCGGGTGCGCCTATCTGCCACCACTTGGTAATTAATGGTTATTTCATCGGGGTTAATAAACGCCTTAAACGTGGCCAATGGGCTACCGGTGCGGGCAATGTCTTCATAGCCCTCAATTATTAAAGGTTCCAGCGATCCGCTATTTAGAAAATCAAACATCAGCGTTCCATTTTTTGGTGCAATATTTCCAGTACTTTTTCCACACAAATCTTTACCAACTCATCGGTGTTGGCGGGGCCCGCACCACTGGCAGCCATGCCGCCCGCCCCCGCAACACTGGGGTCTGGGGTTACTATGGTGATTTCTATTTCGTCAATTACAATAGGCATGGCATTGGTTTTATATAGAAAGCCCTACGCTTACGGCACCCATAAGGCTTACATCAAGACCCATAATGGTAAAATACTGGTAGGTAAGCTCCAGGCTTTCGATGGCTAGTGTGTTTTGCTCGGCGTTAAACTCGCTAACGCTCCACTTGGTGGGGTAGGCGTTTACCACATGCCAAACGGCAGTAGGCAAATGCTTTTCGTTAAGCAGCGTAACAATCACATTCTTGGGCTCAAACTCAAAATTTTCGATGGCGTTTTTGCACCAATTAATGATGAACGAACCTTTGAATAGACCCCGCTTAAGCTGCAACTTGCTGTATTGCGGCACCTGCGGAAACTGGTGTTTAAACCTGTTTTCGCCGCCTTCCTGTATGGTTTCGGTAGGTATATCCACACTTAGCCCCGTTACGCTTTGAAAGCGAAAATCTTGCGGTGTTTGCGGAAACATTTCGATGACAACCGCAAAATGAAATCCGGGTGGTGGATAAATTAGGCCTTCGAACATGGTACGGGTTAAAGTTGAGGTGTTGCAATGGAAGTGGCGGCAGAGTAATGGCAGAAAGGGGCAAAAAATAGCCGGTTGTCAGGTCACGCGTTACGGCAATTTTTTTGTAGCCAAACTAAACGTGATTGAGTCCACAGCTCAATTACCCGTTCTGCATGCTTAGCCCTTCGTGTGCTATTTCCAGGGTTTCTATGGCCACCTCGTTGCCATCGGCTTTAAGGTCGGTGCTTTGTACTTTTACGGGGAAGGCATTGCGCACTTTCCACACCACCACGGGTTCGTGTTTTTCGTTGAGCAGGCTAATGGTAATGTCGCGCCGCTCAATGGTATTGAGGCTTACCGTGTTTAGCCAATTGTAAAACTCGTTGTCGCCGGCAAAAGTGCCGCGCTTTAGGGTAATGTTGGGGTACTCCATCATGCCCGGCATTTTTATTTTGCTGTATTCGGGCGATATGCCATCGCGGTACTCAATAACTTTGGTTTCTACGTTTAGGCCGCTTACTTCGCTAAAGCCGATGCGGGTGCCGCCCCACTCTACGCCAAAATGAAACTTTGGTAAGGGATATGTTGCCATAATATGGTTTGTTATTTTGTGGTTTAATTGGTAAAACAATACAGATTTGGTGGCTTAGGCTTGAACCCGTGTGCCCAAGCCGTAAACCAAGATATGGCCGGGTTAGCTTTCTTGCAGTTTGTGGCTAAATTTGAGTATGATAAACTCTGCCGGGCGCACCACGGCCATGCCAATTTCCACATTCAGTCGTCCTTCCAGTACATCAAGGGTGGTCATGGTAACGCCGAGGCCCACCCTTACGTAAAATGCCTGCTCGGGTTTGGCACCTGCCAATGCGCCGGCGCGCCATT
>RDXD01000205.1 GCA_004292575.1 Bacteroidota bacterium | reverse complement strand
ATCATGCTCATCGCCGCGAGGCACCATGCGCACCGGCAAAATACGCAGCGGCGACAGGCGGTTTTGACTGGTATCGGAATTTATTACACCAGCTATAATGCCGCTAACGTGGGTGCCGTGCAAACTACCCTTTCCCATAACATCGGCATTGCCATAATGGCGTTTTTCAATATCGTCCTCGTCATCACCAACAATGTTTTGGCGGTAACTTATCACGTCTAATTCGCGTGCAAACAGCAGATTCTGCTGGCTCTCAATGTATTCATCTACCTCGTCCAGAACTTCCTTATAGGTTCTGTCGCGGTCAACCTGCAACAGGTCGGCAAAGCGTAACAAACTCAACTTTGCCTTGCGTCCGTCGGCATTACTTGGCACAAAGTCTTCCAATGCTTCGATGCTGTAGTCCAATTTAGCCCATTGAGCTTTTACCACAGAATCATAAAGGTTCATGGATTTGGCCGAAGCTTGCAACAGTTTTAACGTGAACTGATCTTCCGGCTTTACCTCTAATTGCTTATTTACCTTCAACCATAGGTTATACTTGGCGCTGTTTGGCGTCACCGCCGTGGTGGCGCCGCTAGCACCAGCTGCGAAACTGGATTTCAATTTGTGGTAGAGCCGAATGACCTCAGCGGTTTCCTTTTCAACATTTGTTCCATTGGCATTGCCCAAAAAATTCCAACCCAATAGGTCGTCGGTGTAGCCGTTACCATCGTCATCAATGCCGTTGAAGGCAACCTCGCTTTTGTTTTGCCACAATAAGCACTTTAGAGCTGGATGGGTAGTGTCCACCCCGCCATCAAGCACGGCCACTATTACCTGCGAGGGCTTTTTATTGCTCAAAAAACTTAAAGCCTGCTTGGCCGAAATGCCCTGGTAACCATCGCTTGCTTTATCCAGCAAATGCCAACCCGCAACCGTAGGACGCTGTGCCACTAGCGAAAGTGTAGGACACAGCAAGAACAAACCGCCTAAAATTTTTCGGAAAAGCATACGGACAAAATTGCAAAGAAAAATTGGTAATGGTTCAATGCCGATTTGTTAAAAAAATCTTACAACGCTTGTGTTACAGCCTTACCGCATTTGCTGCCTGCAACCTACCCTACAAATTAAAGGTAATGCCTTGTGCCAAAGGCAAACTGGTGCCATAGTTTATGGTGTTGGTTTGACGCCGCATATAATTTTTCCACGCATCGCTGCCGCTTTCGCGCCCACCGCCAGTCTCCTTTTCACCCCCAAAAGCACCGCCTATTTCGGCGCCGCTTGTGCCTATGTTTACATTGGCAATGCCACAGTCGCTGCCTGCGGCACTCAAAAACTGCTCCGCTTCGCGCAGGTTTAGCGTCATTATAGCACTGCTGAGGCCCTGTGGCACACCGTTCTGTATGCTAATGGCCTCAGCAATGGTTTCGTATTTTAGCAGGTACAAAATGGGCGCAAAAGTTTCGGTTTGTACCACCTTAAAGTGTGGTTCCGCCTCTGCAATGCAGGGTTTTGCATAACAACCACTCTCAAAGCCTTCACCCTCAAGCACACCGCCTTCCACCACAAAATTGGCCCCCTCGGCTTTGGCGCTTTCAATGGCTTGCAAATAAGCATTTACGGCTGTTTTATCAATTAGCGGCCCCACGTGGTTTTGGGTGTCCAGCGGGTTGCCGATGCGCAACTGGGCATAAGCGTGCACAAGCTTGGCTTTGAAGGCCTCGTAAATGCTGTGATGAATGATAAGGCGCCGCGTAGTAGTACAACGTTGGCCAGCGGTACCCACTGCCCCAAACACCGCGCCTACCAAACTCATTTCCAGGTCGGCATGCGGACTAATAATGATGGCGTTGTTGCCGCCCAACTCTAACAAAACTTTGCCCAACCGCGAACCTACGGCTGCTGCTACGGCTTTGCCCATGCGTGTACTACCCGTGGCACTCACCAACACCACCCGATGGTCATTAGCCAGCTGTGCGCCCACCGCGGCCTCACCCTGCACCAGGCAGCTAACGCCCGCTGGCACCCCATTGGCTTCAAAAATGGGTGTAATAATATTTTGACAAGCAATGGCACAAAGCGGTGCTTTCTCGCTGGGTTTCCAAATACACACATTGCCACAAACCCAGGCCAGCATACTGTTCCAGCTCCAAACCGCCACCGGAAAGTTAAATGCACTAATGATGCCTACCACCCCAAGCGGATGCCATTGTTCGTACATGCGATGTTGTGGACGCTCGCTGTGCATGGTTAAACCGTGCAATTGGCGACTTAACCCCACTGCAAAATCGCAGATGTCAATCATCTCCTGCACTTCGCCCAAGCCCTCTTGGAGGCTTTTTCCCATCTCATAACTCACCAGTTGGCCAAGCAATTGCTTTTTTTCCCGCAAAGCATCGCCTATCTGACGTACCACCTCGCCCCGCTTAGGTGCAGGCCAAAGTCGCCACAATTCAAACGCCTGTTGGGCTTGTTGCACCACTTGCTCGAAACCATCGGCATCGGTAGCCTCGGTGGTGGCCATCAGCTTTCCGTCAACGGGAGAATGGCTTTCTAAAATGGCGCCGTTGCTGCTGAGCCATTGGCCACCTATGGCCGTTCCCAAATGGTGATTAACAATGCCCAACTGGGCCATGATATCGTGCATATTTGTGGTTTTGTGTGCAAACTAAGGTCTGCTGATTAATAAAGTCTTTTAGAATCTAAAAAGCAAAATCGGGGCCTTTTTGCAAGCAATCTATACCATGGGGTATTTCACCCGCCGGCGGATGGTAAAGATGCAATAAAAACTGTCTGAACTCACTTCTTGCGCACCACCAATAAGCCGTCGCGTACCGAAAGCAAAACATTATCTACCCTGGCATCTGCCTGCACTTTTTTATTGAAAGCATCTATGGCTATAGCATTTTTACCGGTAATGGGCGTCTGCAACACCATATCGTGAAAAAGTACATTGTCGGCAATTAGAATGCCACCATGTCGCATTTGGGGCAAAACGAGATCGTAATAGTGGCTGTATCCGGTTTTATCAGCATCCAAAAACACCAAATCCCAGGTTTCGGTTAGCGTGGGTATAACATCGGAAGCGGGACCCAAGCAAAGCTTGATTTGGTTTACCAGCGGGCTTTGGTCAAAAAACTGCTGCGCGGTTTCAGCATCATCAGGTCGCAATTCTAGGGTGTACAGCAGTCCATCAGCAGGCAACCCTGCTACCAAACACAATGCACTAAACCCCGTGAAGGTGCCTATTTCTAAAATGCGCCGAGGCTGCAATGCCATGCTCAACAACTGCAAAAACTGGCCCTGCACAGCCCCGCTTATCATGTGACTTTGCGCATGGTGGGTCAGGGTAAAATCGAGTACTTGCTGCTGCAACGCTGTTAGCGGCGAGCTGTACAGTTCGGCATACTGGCTTTGCGTAAGCATTTTAATGATGTGTTTTTTGCCAACTCTCGTAGCTGAGTAAATTTTTACCGCTTGCCTGCCAATCCGCCGCAAAATTTATATGCTGGATTTTTTGCCCTCAACTTGCTAGGCGGAAGTAGCCAAACCGATTATCGCCGCGCTGTTAATACATACATATAAGGCGACTCTTAGTAAACCAAATGCTACAATCAGTTAACAGCATCGCTTTTGGATCGATGGGCGGCGGGTAAATCAAAAAGCTGTCCCAAAAGATGGAATACCCACCCGCTCGAAACGTCGTTTACCACTTCTCTACATCTTGGTGGTTGGTAGAAACCACCGTGCTCAGCACACCACTACCGGGTGCGTTGCTGGCAAAGCTGTTCGCTATTGGCGTTGTTGCCTCAAAATCACCGTTCGAGCCTCCAGCTTTTAAGGGTATCGCTGTGGCTTGCGCCGCACCGTCTTGATTATCCGGTTCTTCATAAGGCCTATCAAACGTATCAAAATCAAAATCGGGCATCAAATCCGTTTTCACATACGAAACGGCTTCATTTAGGCCTGCCACAAATTTGTTGAAATCTTCTTTGTATAAGAAAATCTTATGCCGGTCATAGCCATCATCTATCCCGCGCTTCCTACTCTCCGTAATGGTGAGGAAAAAATCATTGGCCCTAGTGGCACGTACATCAAAAAAATAAGTTCGTCGCTTTCCGGCTTTTACGCGTACACTGTACACGCTGTCGTTTTTGTTTTCGTTACGCTCAAATTCCACGATTAATTTAGTTTTTGCCTGCTCTGCTAGGCGCGTTATGGGGTACTAATTTCCTAACCGAGGCAAATATAGGAAAGTCATTAAATCTTCAACAAACCGAACTACCCATATTCCTGGGCATCCCAATATGGTACCCCCATAAACTGCTACCTATAGCAGTCAATGTTTATCCAAAGGCCGCGCTGCAGCCAATTGCCAAAACGCCCAACAAGACCATTAAGCCTAGACAACAATTGAAAAAGCCATCCCATGAGATGCTTGACCCTACTCTGCCATGGCGCGCCACTATAAAAACCGTGTCATGCGCTATCTGGCGCAGGCGCGGCAAAAAACAGCCCCAAACCTTCATACAGTCTTCATTTCTTGTCACAGCGCAGCAATCTCGACTTATAACCCATTTGCCACCCGCCGAATGCCATCCTTAAGCAGCACTTCATTAAAGTTAATCAATAGCCCAAGCTTTACATTGGCAAGCCTTAAATACGTTAGCAGTTGTTTGTAGTGTACCGGCTGGGTCTTCTCCACCGATTTAACTTCAATAATCACGGACCGTTCTACAATTAAATCGCACCGAAACCCCAAATCCAAAATGGTGTCTCGCCAATTGACTTCCATGGGCTTTTGCCGCTCAACAAAAAGACCAGCACTTTCAGTAAGCTCGAATTCTAAAATCGATTCATAAACCGACTCAAACAACCCCGGACCAAGGGTCTTGTGAATTTCAAACGCGATGTCCAAAATCGTAGCCGATAATTCATTCTCATACATGGTACTAAGTTTTTAACTTCAACAGTTACAAATCTACGATTACGCAGATTCACTTTTGTGGTTATCGCAAAGCCGCAAAGCAAAACCTCCCACACCGTCCTTTGCGCCGCCGCGCCTCTGCGTGCTATAAAAAAACAATCTCTCGCCACGCCCCAAAGCCGCCACGAAAAAACCTCCCACGCCGTTCTTTGCGCCGCCGCGCCTTTGCGTGCCAAAAATCCAAAAGTCCACGCCGCAAAGCCGCAAAGAAAAAATCTCCCACACGGTCCTTTGCGCCGCCGCGCCTTTGCGTGCTATAAAAGAACAATCTCTCGCCACGCCG
>RDXD01000204.1 GCA_004292575.1 Bacteroidota bacterium | reverse complement strand
CCATATTCATTGTCGTACCATGATACCAATTTGACAAAGTTGTCATTCAATGAGATGCCGGCTTTAGCATCGAAAATTGAGCTGTGATGATCGCCAATGAAATCGGACGAAACTACTTCGTCTTCGGTGTAGGCCAAAATGCCTTTCAATTCGTTTTCGGATGCACGCTTGATCGCAGCTTTGATGTCGTCGTATTTGGCTGGTTTGGCTAGACGAACAGTCAAATCAACGACTGACACATCAGCAGTTGGCACTCTGAAAGCCATACCGGTCAATTTACCGTTCAATTCTGGGATGACTTTGCCGACAGCTTTGGCAGCACCAGTCGATGATGGAATAATGTTGGTGGCAGCGGTACGACCTCCTCTCCAGTCTTTGTTTGATGGACCGTCAACAGTCTTTTGCGTGGCAGTGTAAGAGTGAACTGTGGTCATCAAACCCTCGACAATGCCGAATTCTCTGTGTACAACTTTAGCCAATGGGGCCGCCACCGGGCCACAGCCGATCCGGTGGTGGTAAACTACAAAGGCGACTACTACTTATTCAGCACCAATCAGTGGGGTTACTGGCACAGTGCGGATATGAACAACTGGACGTTTCACGACCGTAAATTTCTGCGGCCCTGGAACCAAAGCTATGATGAATTGTGTGCCCCCGCAGTAGGCGTAGTAGGCGATACCATGATAGTGTTTGGCAGCACCTACACCAACAAGTTTACCCTTTGGATGAGCACCAATCCAAAAGCCAATGAGTGGAAACCGCTGGTGGATTCGTTTGACATTGGTGGCTGGGACCCCTCGTTTTTTACCGATACCGACGGTAGGCTATACATGTACAACGGCAGCAGCAACGTATTTCCGTTTTATGGCATCGAACTCGATAGAAAGACCTTTCAACCAAAGGGAACCCGCAAAGAAATGTATGTGTTGCAGGCCTGGCGCTATGGCTGGCAGCGTTTTGGCGAATACATGGACGACACTTTTTTAGATGGTTTTATTGAAGGCAGCCACATGACCAAGTACAAAAACAAATACTACTTGCAATATGGTGCGCCGGGTACGGAAATGAGTGGCTATGCCGATGGCTTGCTGGTGAGTGATAGGCCCCTGGATGGATTTAGCCCCCTAAGCGACCCACTAAGTTTTAAACCGGGTGGTTTTGTGCGTGGGGCTGGGCACGGTGCCACATTTGCCGACCATTGGAACAACTTTTGGCATATCAGTACCATGGTGCTGAATGTAAAAAACAATTTTGAACGCCGCCTTGGTATTTGGCCATCGGGCTTCGATAAAGATGACGTGATGTGGACCAATACCGCCTTTGGAGATTATCCTACTTACCTGCCCGAAGTGTATGGCAAAGAACGCGATGGCGCTGCACTGGATTTCAACAGCCGCTTGCAGCCAGGCTGGATGCTGCTGAACTACAAAAAGCCGGTACAAGTTTCCTCCACCCACGGCGCATTTTATGCAAACCATGCCGTAGATGAAAACATTAAAACCTACTGGAGCGCGGCCACGGCAAACAAAGGCGAATACCTCATAAGCGATTTAGGAGAGTTGAGTACCGTGCATGCCGTGCAAATCAATTATGCCGATCAGGATGTGGACAGCAATCGGCTGGGAAAGTACAATAACCAATTTCATCAATATATTTTATGGTATAGTTTAGATGGAAAAAAATGGACAATACTGGCAGACAAACGCAACAATATTACCGATGTGCCACACGATTATATTGCACTGGATCAACCGGTGAAAGCCCGGTTCATTAAGCACGAGAATATCAGCATGCCTACCGGCAAATATGCCATCAGCGGATTGCGGGTGTTTGGTTTTGGCGCGGGTGCCAAACCTAAACCCGTAAGCCAGTTTATGGTATTGCGTGGCGAAAAAGACAAGCGGGGTGCGTGGATCCGTTGGAGCCCTAGCAGCGATGCCTACGCTTACAACATTTATTACGGAACCCATCCCGATAAATTATACAGCAGCATAATGGTACATGATGCCAACGAATATTGGTTTAAAGCCATGGATAAAGAAAAAACTTATTACTTCACCATTGAAGCCATAAACGAAAATGGTGTTAGCCAACGATTGAAAACCGTAAAAGTGGATTGATGAAAAGATTGAGGCTTTTTGTTGGTGGTTTGTTTTTGATGTTTTTTCCGTTTGCACAGTCCGCGCCAGTGCCATTTAGCAAAGAAATAGCGGCGTTTAAAAAGCAAGACAGCATTTGCTTTCCGGCACATGGGCAAATACTACTCATTGGAAGCTCCTCGTTTACCAACTGGAAAGATGTGTCAAACTATTTTCCCGGCTACCCTATTCTCAATCGGGCTTTCGGCGGATCATCCTTAACCGATTTAATACGCTACAGAGCCGATGTTATTTTTCAATACCAGCCGAAACAAATCATCATATATTGCGGCGAAAATGATTTTGCCGAAAGTGATACGGTAACTGTTTCAACTGTAGTTCAACGATTCTGTGAATTGTTTGGGCACATCCGAAGCAGGTACCCAAAAGTACCATTGGTGTATGTTTCTATGAAACCAAGCCCCAGCAGAAGACGTTTGCTTTCAAAATATGTAATGGCTAATAACGACATTAGAAACTTTTTGGCAACAAAAAAACGCACCGCTTTTGTTGATGTTTACACGCCAATGCTATCGGCCAATGGCAATCCCCTACCACACTTGTTTTTGCGCGACAGCCTGCACATGACGGCTGCCGGCTACCAAATATGGCAACAAAAAATTAAACCCTTTTTACACAGGTACTAAAGCGAAAGATTATGAAAAAGATACAACGATTGTTGATGGCTACCCTATTATTCTCGGGTACAAGTATTTGTGCACAGCAAATGCCCGATGCCAAGATGAAGCCCTTTATTGATAAGCTTATGAAGCAAATGACCTTGCAAGAAAAACTTGGGCAGCTTAACCTGCCCGGCTCTGGCGACATTGTAACTGGGCAGGCCGGCAATACCGACATTGCTGCAAAAATTCGTAGTGGTAAAGTGGGTGGCTTGTTTAACATTAAAGGCGTAGAAAAAATAAGAGAGGTACAGCGGTTAGCGGTGGAACAAAGTCGTTTAAAAATACCGCTCATCTTCGGTATGGATGTGATACACGGGTATAGAACGGTGTTTCCCATTCCATTGGGCCTTAGTGCCACCTGGGATTTAAAAGCCATTGAGCGGAGCGCACAAATTGCTGCGCAGGAGGCCAGTGCCGATGGCATAAGCTGGACCTTTAGCCCTATGGTAGATATAGCCCGCGACCCCCGCTGGGGCCGCATGGCCGAGGGTGCTGGCGAAGATGCCTTTTTGGGTGGCCAAGTTGCCAAAGCCATGGTGCAGGGCTACCAAGGCAAAAGCCTGAAAGCCAACAACACCATTATGTCTTGCGTAAAACACTTTGCGCTTTATGGTGCCCCCGATGGTGGCCGCGATTACAACACCACCGACATGAGCCGCTATCGCATGTACAACGAGTACTTTCCGCCATACAAAGCGGCTGTGGATGCAGGAGTAGGGTCGGTAATGGCCTCGTTTAACGATGTGGATGGCATACCTGCTACGGCCAACAAGTGGCTAATGACCGATGTGTTGCGCAAGCAGTGGGGCTTTGGCGGTTTTGTGGTAACAGACTATACCGGCATACCCGAAATGGTGGAACATGGCATAGGCGATACGGCCACAGCAAATGTGCTTGCTTTGGCCGCCGGCATAGACATGGATATGGTGGGCGAAGGCTTTGTAAATACCATTGCCCCATCGTTGAAGGCAGGAAGGGTAACGGTAGCGCAAATTGATGCCGCCTGCCGCAGAATACTAGAAGCAAAATACAAGCTGGGCTTGTTTGAAGACCCTTACCGCTATTGCGATGTAAGCCGCCCTGCCAAGGAAATCTATACCGCATCCAACCGGAAAGAAGCCCGCACCATTGCCACACAATCTTTTGTGCTGCTAAAAAATGAAGGCAATGTGTTGCCACTAAAAAGGGGGGGCAAAATTGCGCTGGTAGGCCCGTTGGCCGACAATAGGGAGAACATGCCTGGCACCTGGAGTGTGGCTGCCGATTTTTCAACAGCCGTTTCGGTACTCGATGGTTTAAAAGCGGTAGCAGGAACTGCCACGCAAATTGTGTATGCCCGTGGCAGCAATCTCGATTATGATGCTAAGTTTGAAGAACGCGCTGGTATGTTTGGAAAAGATTTGCGCCGCGATAACAGGCCAACCGAACAAATTATTGCCGAAGCCGTGGCAGCAGTAAAAGAGGCCGATGTGGTAGTGGCAGCAGTGGGCGAAAGCGCCGAAATGAGTGGCGAATGCAGCAGCCTCACCAATATCGAAATTCCGCAGGCCCAAAAAGACTTATTAAAAGCATTAAAAGCTACTGGTAAACCCGTTGTTGTGCTGCTGTTTGCAGGGCGTAGTATGGCCATTAGCGAAGAAGCAAAAGAATACCCCGCCATTCTAAACGTTTGGTTTCCGGGTAGTGAGGCGGGCTATGCCATTGCCGATGTGTTGTTTGGCGATGCCAACCCATCTGGTAAATTAAGCACCACCTGGCCACAAAATGTTGGACAAGTTCCGCTTTTTTACAACTATAAAAACACCGGCAGGCCGTTGCCAAAAGGACAGTGGTTTCAAAAATTCAAAACCAATTACCTCGACGTTACCAACGAACCGCAGTATCCATTCGGCTTCGGTTTGAGCTATACCAACTTTAGCTACGGGCCGCTTAATTTGAACAATACAACCCTGAAAGGCAACCAAACCCTAACCGCCAGTGTGGCTGTAACCAATACCGGCAATGTAACTGGCCAAGAAGTGGTTCAACTGTACATTAGAGATTTGGTAGGCAGCACCACCCGCCCGGTTAAAGAATTGAAAGGCTTTGAAAAAATTGAATTAAAAGCCGGGGAAACAAAAACCGTGTCGTTTGCCATTACCCCAGAACTGTTGAAGTTTTACAACTACAACCTGAAATACGACTGGGAACCCGGCGACTTCGAAATTATGGTGGGTACTAATTCGCAAACCGTTGAAAGCAAACGTGTAAAGTGGTTAAAATAAATATGCAAAGCCACCAACATGCCCAAAAGCCTTTGGAATTTGGTAAAATATGAGCCAAGGCAAAAAGGATAGCCCCATCGATGGCGCGTTTTGGACAGGTAAGGGTTCTATTTCAAAGCTTGGCTTTAAAGTACGCCCCGCAAGACCATCCGTTTTGCTATGCCTTGGTATTCGAAAAATAAACCACCATGGTAAACCGATCTTCTTACCTTGCATGGAGACCATTTGTATA
>RDXD01000079.1 GCA_004292575.1 Bacteroidota bacterium | reverse complement strand
TGCTATTTTCCCACGATTAAAATCGTGGGCTTTATTTTTTTTTTTGCTATACAGCCCACGATTTTAATCGTGGGGCGCAAGCAGAGTCCGTAATAATTTTCGAAGAACCTTAATTTTCATTCCTAAGAACTCCCTATTTGGCAAAAGCATGGTTTTCTATCTAAAGCCCAAAAACTTTTAGCTCTCCAAAAGTGTTGTGTTTTTGTATGACATTCTCTACCGAACTTTCAGCACTTAAGACGCTTGGCGACCTCAAGCGCGTGGGTTATACCACCAAACCTATCAAGGTCGAGTTGCGCGACAACCTTATCCGCCATCTGCAAAATCATCAAAACGTCTTTGCAGGAATATGGGGCTACGAAGATACGGTAATTCCTGAACTCGAACGCGCCATTTTGTCTATGCACCACATCAATTTGCTGGGGCTACGTGGGCAGGCAAAAACACGCATTGCTCGCCTGATGACGCGCCTACTTGACGAATACATACCTGTAGTAACAGGAAGTGAACTCAATGACGACCCTTTCCTACCTCTCTCAAGATATGCACGCGATATAATAGCCGAAAAAGGAGATGAAACGCCTATCAGTTGGTGGCACAGAGATGACCGCTACACCGAAAAATTGGCTACGCCCGATGTATCTGTAGCGGATTTGATAGGCGACATAGACCCTATCAAGGCGGCAAACCTGAAACTTTCCTATTCAGATGAGCGTGTGCTACACTATGGGCTTATCCCACGCTCGCACAGAGGTATTTTTGTCATCAACGAATTGCCCGATTTGCAGGCAAGGATTCAAGTCGCACTTTTCAACATCTTGCAAGAGGGCGATATACAAATTCGTGGCTTCAAATTGCGCTTACCGCTCGATATCCAAATCGTATTCACTGCCAATCCTGAAGACTATACCAATCGTGGAAGTATCGTAACGCCTTTGAAAGATAGGATTGATAGCCAAATCATCACGCACTATCCCAAAACTATAGAGGTAAGCCGAAAAATCACAGCACAAGAAGCAAACTTGCCCACCGAGCAGAAAAAACTCGTGCAATTCAATGAATTGGCGCACATCATGGTAGAACAAATTGCTTTTGAGGCACGTCAAAGCCCGTATGTAGATGCCAAAAGTGGTGTTTCAGCGCGTTTGACCATCTCTGCCTTTCAAAACATCATGAGCGCGGCAGAAAGACGCGCCTTGATAAATAGCGAACCGCATACCCATGTGCGCGTGGCGGACTTTTGGGGTGCAG
>RDXD01000078.1 GCA_004292575.1 Bacteroidota bacterium | reverse complement strand
CATCAAATACATATACAACAGCACAAACCCATACAACCAAAGCATTTTTGGATAAAAAACTACCTGTAAAACGATTTGCAATATTATCAAAAACGCGGCTATGTAGGCAAGTTCTTGCAGACTTACCACACCTCTCGGTACAGGTAAATCCTGCCTGAAGCGCATATCGTCTGCATAATCTTTGTGTTCGTCAGCAATCCGAAGCAATAAAAAAAGGCTGATTGCCATAAAAAAACCTAAAAAATAGGTAGGCAAATTTACAAAAGTAGCTCCACGACATACAGACGAGTAGGCAAGTGCCGAAAAGCTAAATGTCCCAATCAAAATGCTGTAAATTAATAGCGGAAACCGCTCCTTTTGGTAAATATAAAATCGCTTTAGAAAGTACCCTTCCATGCAGTTTAGTTTTTATTTTTGACTTTTTGCCTTAGCCATTTGGACAAGGTGCGCTATTTTGGAGGATTGGGCAGGCAAGAGTTCTTTCAAAAGTGGCAAAATGTGCTGTTGCAAAATGGTAGGCAAGTCTGCGGCTGTTTGTCCCAAAAAATAAGTATGTCCTATGGGCGCGTTCGCGGTCTGGAGTTCGCGCTCAAGGGCTTCATTCAAGGCTTCACAAAACGCCCGCAAAACACTATCGCCTATCAAGTCATAGCGCACTGCACACTCCACCCACGCGAACCGCCTCAAAAGTCCGCCCTGCGTAGGCAAGGGACAATCGCTGGTATTCCAAGTGCCTATCAAAAATAAATTGGGCGGAAAACGCAACACATCACCCGAAGGCAAATTGATAGCCAATGCTTGAGATGCCCCTGTGCGTCTATCACTTTCTAAAAGGCTCAAACCTTCGCCCAAAAGCGTAGGAAAGTTTACGCTTTGCATCTCGTCCAATATCAGCACAAAATTCTGCAATTTGCTACTTTTATCGGGTTTAGCCTTCGTATAAGCCCACAAAGCCGATATTACCGCTTCGGCATCAGTCGAAATAGCATCTGTATTGGGTTCTTTGTAATAGGTTTCAAGGTCTTGTATTTTTAGCTCAAAAGTGCCTTCCAAACATACATTTTTCTTGTTTTTGCGCTGGTAGGCAAGGGCTTCAGACGTAATCTTGCGCACCACTATCGCGCTGTAAGTGCGTTTGGGCGTGGTAAGCGCGAACTCGGCTTCTTCTGTATCGGGATTGATATGGTGCGCTATGTAGAGGTTCAGCAAATCTTGAAAACGCGGAATCGTCTGCGGACGCATCACAAAGTCATAAT
>RDXD01000203.1 GCA_004292575.1 Bacteroidota bacterium | reverse complement strand
ACCCGCAGCAAAACCTGGCCGATACCATTTTTGTAGGCTACAACGATGCCCGGCAGTTTGCCATTAGCCAAAATGGGCAGCAAGTAAGCTTTGTGGCCGAACGCGACAGCAGCACCAAAGCCCTGCAAAAGTTCTACAAACTGTATCATCACAAGGCCGGTGCCGATAGCGCCATGGTCATTGCCCACCGCAGCAGCCCCGGCAAAATAGACACCTGGCAAATAAGCCCCGATGCCGACATCAGCTTTAGCAAAACCGGCCAGCGCCTGTTTTTTGGCGTAGCGCCCGTGGGCCTGCCCAAAGACACCCTAACCCCCGATATTGACAAGGTAAGCCTCGATGTATGGCACCACAACGACGACTATATTCAACCCGCGCAACTGCGCAACCAAGACCGCGAAAGCAAGCGCAGCTACCTAGCCCAATACGATGTGCCCACGGGCAAGCTGCTGCAACTGGCCGATTTAAACCTCGAAACCATTGCTACCAGCAATGAGGGCGATGGCGCCCTTTTCGCCGCCACCACCAACAAACCCTACCGCAAAGAAAGCCAGTGGACCGGCGGCACCCGCCAAGATGTGTATGCCATAAACCCGGCCAACGCCGCCCTTACACCCGTTATTACCGCTTTAGATGGCCAGCTTTACGGCCCCAGCCCCGCAGGCAACCACTTGGTTTGGTACAACAACGCTACCCGCCAGTACCACACCTTCAGCAGTAGCGGCGGCATCAAAACCATCAGCAAGGGCATAACTGTGCCCCTGGCCGATGAGGAAAACGACTTGCCCGACGACCCGCGCCCCTACGGCATTATGGGCTGGGAGGCCAACGATGCCGCCGTGTATGTGTACGACCGCTACGACATTTGGAAGCTAGACCCCACAGGCATTCAACCCCCGCAATGCATTACCCAAGGGCAGGGCCGCAAGCGCCAGTGGGTGCTGCGCTATACCCGTACCAACCCCGAAGAGCGCTTTCTACAGCCACAGCAACAGCTATTGCTTGAGGTGTTTAACGAAAACGACAAATCAGCCGACCTCGTTGGCCACCAACTCGGCACCAACTTCAACCCCGGCACGGTATCTACCGGCCCACACGCCATCAACAGTGTGTTGAAAGCCAAAAATGCCAACATCTACAGCTTTAGCACCGAAAGCTTTACCCAAAGCCCCAACCTGTGCACCGTAAGTGCCCCCGCGGGTGGCGGTTTACAGCCCCAAGCCGTAAGCCAGGCCCAGCGCATCTTTCAGCCCAATGCACAGCAGGCGGGTTACAACTGGGGCACAGCCCAGCTTATGCGCTTCACTATGCTCGATGGCAAAGCCAGCCAAGGCATTTTGTACAAACCCGAAAACTTCGACAGCACCAAAAAATATCCGGTTATTCTCTACTTCTACGAGCGCAATGCCAACAACCTGCACAACTACATTGCGCCGCAGCCCATTCGCTCCAGCATCAACATTAGTTACTATGTAAGCAATGGCTACTTGGTGTTCGACCCCAACATTTACTACAAAACCGGCCAACCCGGCCCCGATGCCTACAACAGTGTGGTAGCCGCTGCACAAATGCTGGCTAAGCGCCCTTGGGTAGCTGCCGACAAAATGGCCATTCAGGGTCACAGCTGGGGCGGTTACCAAGTGGCTTACTTACTTACCCGCACCGGCATGTTTGCAGCCGCCGAGGCCGGCGCACCCGTGGCCAACATGACCAGTGCCTACGGCGGCATACGCTGGGGCGCAGGCATTAGCCGCCAATTTCAGTACGAGCGCAGCCAAAGCCGGCTGGGCGCCACCCTCTGGCAAAAACCCGAGCTTTACCTCAAAAACTCGCCCCTGTTTACCGCCAACCAAATAACCACTCCCCTGCTTATGATGCACAACGACCAAGACGACGCCGTACCCTGGTACCAAGGCATAGAAATGTACAGCGCCATGCGCCGCCTGGGCAAAAAAGTATGGATGCTTAACTACAATGGCGAACTCCACGGCCTCACCGAACGCAAAAACCGCAAAGACTGGACCGAGCGCTTACAGCAGTTTTTCGACCATTACCTCAAAGGCGCACCTGCACCCACTTGGCTGGCACAGGGCTTACCCGCTACCCAAAAAGGAAAAACCATGGGGCTAAAGTAAACGTAGCCATAACCAACTGGCCACACCCCAAGAAACACCTAAAGTCTGCCCAATCAGGCACATTAAAGTACAAACACTACCCATAAAGCCCTGCCCTGCGCAGGGCTTTTTTTAGTGCAAAGGCAAAACACAATTGAAGCCCAGCCGAAGTATTCCAATAGAGCCCTCGTCCCGCTTTACGCTTGTAGTGCCCCGCCCAAGGCACGCAGCCCCAGCAGCATCTTGCCGGGCGGGGCAGCTACCGCTGCAATCGGGGCTAGAAAATGTACCACAGTACTACTATTGGGCCTCTTTTTAGCCGCTAAGCGGGCATCAGGCACAGTATATTTACAGCTTGCTGTGCGCAATCATTACTACACCAATGGTATTCAGCATTCCTGCAAACATTGAATTCAACACTTTTCAAGGCTACCATTTAACATCAATTAAACAAAAACACTGAATTCATGCCAGAAATTAAGTTTACAGAAACCATTATTATTGATAACCCTGCTACACAGTGTTTAACTTTACCCAAGGCTACAGCAATCGTTTTAAAAAGGACACTTTTCAAAAAAAGGGCCAAACTTATTGAGGGTGCAACCACAGCTGCTAAGGGCGTAAAAGCATATTGTATTACTAAAAATAGAATTGGCGTGTTAACAGAATATGTTACGTACAACACACCGAAAGCTACCGCCATCAAAATGACCAAAAGACCCTATATGTGCTAATCGTTTCTAGGCCCTTGGACATTTAGAGAATTGACCAAAAAGCGGAAGTTATCTTTCTGTATTCATTTTCGCTTAGGCTCCTGTTTACCTTCTTAAAACATTTCATTAAGCGCAACTTGCAAACAAACGTAAAAGAGCGACTTATAAATCTCAAAACCAAAATGGAGAATAACAGCACAAGGGCACACCATCGGCTTGGAAGTGCGGCCAACACAGTGCTTCTATGGCACATTACAGTAAAGTTCACTATAAGTAACGCTACTGCAACTTTGTACAAAAACCGCTGCAGCGCCAAACCCACAACCCAATTCAGCATTCAATGTCTTTTACTTAAGCTGAAACCATATCATCCCTTCGGGGTTTCTAACATCAAGATTTACTCTACTGGCTATAATACTTTCAGCCCTTCGGGCTTAATACAACCACGAAGTGGTGACATGATTATAGAAAAATGGCGCTTTTTTATAATGAACAACCCCGAAGGGTGAAACAACCAGTTAACGTTTATCGAATTTAAGTTTCCCAATCCCCTTGCTTAAGTAAACGACATTGATTCAGCATTCAAAAAATCATCATCCCAAACTCATGAATAAATCAATTCTCCTTGTGATTATCTGTTCACTTGTAAATACATTTTGTTTCGCCCAACACACAACGTCAACGCAAGTGCCATTTGACCTTAGAGCGAGATATGACAGTGCAAAAAAAGAATTTCTTGATTTTGAAAAGCAGCATGGCGGGTTTATAGAAACCAAAAACACCAGAATGCACTACCTTGAATGGGGAAATAAGAAGAATACGCCTTTGATTTGGATTCACGGAAGCTTTACAAATAGCTACGAACTGTTGAGCATTGCAGAAGGATTGGTAAACGAAGGCTACTATGTAATCGGCATTGACTACTATGGCCACGGGCTTACTAAAATCCCCACACATGAGGTTTCACTATATCATGTAGCAGACGATATAAAAGAATTAATGGAGGTTAAGAAAATAAAGAAAGCAATAATTGGAGGTTGGTCGAGAGGAGGAATAATTGCGACAGCTTTTTACGGCGCGTATCCCAAAACCGTTTTAGGACTGATACTTGAAGACGGTGGTTCGGTTTCCACAAACACACATTACCACAAATTATTACCCCATGAGTTAGACAACCGCGTGAAAGATATATTTAAGGAAAGAATAGCTTATTCGTTGTTCGACAGCGCGTTTGAAGCCTATAAGACTATCTATGACTTTAATAGCGGCGGCACACAATTTGAACTTTTGGCCTGGCTAACCATGAACGACAACAAAAAATGGAGTATCGGAATCGGACTTGAAAAGCTATTTAATATGAGCAACGAGCAAGAATTTCTGGACAACATCCTAAGACCAACAAAGGCCAATTTATTTGGAGAATCCATGGCGATAATCGAGCCTAAAATCATCTACCGAAATTTGAAAGTACCCATTCTAATTTTAGACCCCACATCTGCGCAAGACATCTTTCCTTACGAAAATGAAAACAAACATCTTAAAAGCCTACACCCAAACCTAATAACACACAAAATTTACGCAAATACCGGCCATAACATTCACAACGAAAAACCAACAATGTTTGTAACCGACTTGGGGGCCTTTCTCAGAATGGTAAAACAAAAATCGTGAAAACAAATGCTACCACTAGTAGCTTTTCCTACACATTTTACTCACGCTCCATTTGTGCCTTTAAAAGGCCCAAAAACTTAACATACCGTAATTATGGATTTTAGCATACAATTAAAACTAGAAAACGACACGGTGATGCTGCAACCCTTATCAAAACTAGATTTTGAGGACTTGTACGCCGTGGCAGCCGACCCTAAAATTTGGGAACAACACCCAAATAAAGACCGTTGGCAAGAAGCGGTATTCAAAACATATTTTGAAGGTGCTATGGAGAGCAAGGGGGCATTTAAAATTATAGACAAGACGAGCAATGCCATCATAGGCTGCACCAGATTTTATGACTACAACCACGCAGAACTAAGCATCCTAATTGGATACACGTTTTATGCCACAAAATATTGGGGTTCAGGTATAAATCATGCTGTAAAAAGGCTTATGCTCGACTATATTTTTCAATTCGTTTCAGTGGTGTATTTTCATGTAGGCGCATACAATATCCGCTCGCAAATAGCCATTGCCAGGTTAGGCGCCAACAAAATTGAAGAACAGGAAATTACCTATTTTGGCGAGCAGCCAAAACTAAACTACGTGTACGGTTTAAGCAAAGCGGCCTGGGTGTAGATGTACCCCATATCTTAACAACACTAGGGTTTCCGCAAAGCGGGCAACGTGTAATTGTTTTAGGGCTATTTGGCTTTTTTATTTTTACAGCTCTTAGTGTGGCGTATTTTTAATTGACCTTTTTACAACGAAGCCAGCAGAAACATCAGGATTGAAAAATGAGCCCCAATCGCGTACAGGAGCATCTGCAGAATGTATTCCCCTTTTTTAAAACCACGAGCCGCAGCCAATACACTAAAGCGTTTTGGA
>RDXD01000077.1 GCA_004292575.1 Bacteroidota bacterium | reverse complement strand
ATAGGCGAGATGAGCCAGAGCCTCTCCAATGTGGTGCAAGACCTCAAGGTAAAAGCAAACTTTGCACGAAATATTGGACAGGGCGACTTGCAGGCAAGTTTTCAACCTACAGGCGAAACCGACTTATTGGGCAACGCCCTTCTTTCTATGCGTGATAGTATCACGAATACCGCCAAACGTGACGAAGAACGTAACTGGATTGTAACAGGTTTGGCTGAAATAGGGGATATTTTGCCTTCCATTGCGACTATCGAGGAGCTGGGCGACCTTGTTTCGGAGTTCGTTACGAATAAAATTGGGGCAGTGCAGGGCGGTTTTTATATCGTAGAAGGCGAAGAACCCAATCAAATCATAGAACTTAGCGCAAGTTATGCTTACAGCAAACGAAAATATCTTAAGGCGCAGTTCAGATTCGCAGAAGGTTTGGTGGGACAGGCGGCAGTAGAAAAAAACCGCGTGCTTCGAACAGAAATTCCAGACGACTACATGAGCATCACTTCGGGCATTTTGGGCGATAGAAAACCCAAATGCTTGCTTATCACGCCCCTGATAACCAACGAAACAGTGTATGGTGTACTTGAGTTTGCGGGTTTTGAAAAATTCCAGCCACGTGAGATAGAGTTTGTGGAAGAAATTAGTGAGATTATCGCCCGAACGGTCTTCAACATCAAAGTAAAAGAAAATACGGAACGCCTACTGCGCGAATCTCAAAAATTGGGTACAGAGTTGCAAAAAAACCAAGTCGTTTTGCAACAAAATGCTACCCAAATGGAGCAATCTAAAATAGAAGTGGAGCGCGTGAACGTGCAGTTGCAAGAAAAAATACGCGAGGTACAGCTTGAGCAAGACCGTACCCAACTTTTCCTTGCAAACGCATCAGAGATTATTACCATTTATGAAGCAGACGGTACTATCCGCTATATATCGCCTTCCGTAGAGCGTATCTTGGGCTATACAGCCAAAGAAATGACAGGACTGAAAGACATTATTTATGTCCACCCAGAAGGCATCGAGTCGTATGAAAATATGTTCATGACACTCATGGAAAAGCCAGACGAAAAAGTAACTATTCAATATAGCTATCAACACAAGGAAAAAGACCACATCTGGCTCGAAGCCACAGGCGCAAACTTCTTGAATGACCCCGCTATCAATGGTATCCTCATCAACCTCCGCGACATCACAGAACGCAGGGAAGCGGAACGTGAGCAACGCCTAAGAGGTCAGATGCAAGCCCTTTCAGAAAACTCGCCCGACCTT
>RDXD01000202.1 GCA_004292575.1 Bacteroidota bacterium | reverse complement strand
TAACGGTTACGCATCCAGAAATTATTCGCTATTTCATGACCATACCAGAGGCCTGCCAATTGGTGTTGGAGGCTGTAACCATGGGAAATGGCGGGGAGGTATTTTTGTTTGATATGGGGGCACCTGTGAAAATTGCCGATTTGGCCCGCAAAATGATTAAATTGGCTGGATTTGTGCCGGGAGTGGACGTTGAAATACGCTACTCAGGCCTTAGACCGGGCGAAAAGCTGTATGAGGAGCTGCTAAACGCCGCAGAGCAGGTGATACCAACCCATCATAAAAAAATATTGATTGCCAAAGTGGTGGAGTACGATTACTACGCCGTAAACAAGTCTATTGATGTATTGTTAGACCATGCTAACCAAAGTCAGGATGATGAAGTGGTGCGACAAATGAAACGTATTGTGCCCGAGTACATTAGCAATAACTCGGCCTATCAGCGTTTTGACGAAGTTACACAGGCCGAAATAGCCTTATCGAGTTGAGTATTACTTTAGCCTATTTTTGCCGAAATTATCGATATGTTTTCGTTTTTTAAACGAGCAGTAAAGCCGCAAAATAGTTTCGAGTTTATTGGAGTGGACATGCACAATCATCTTACGCCAGGTATTGATGACGGCAGCCCAGATGTTGCCACCTCCATGCAACTTATGGAAGGCATGATGCAGTTAGGTTTTAAGTCATTTATAAGCACACCCCACGTTATTTCAGATGTGCACCCCAATACGCCCCAAACCATTACTAGTGCTTGGAAAACCCTGCAACAATCTGTGCAAGAGGCCCAGTGGCCGGTACGCATGGGGGTAGCGGCAGAGTATATGCTCAATTATGATTTTGACGGTTTACTTGCCAACGATGAGCTGCTTACTTTCGGAAAAAAACAGGTGCTTATTGAGATGAGCTACGCGGTGGAATCGCCCAATCTGAAAGAGGCCATTTTTGCCCTACTTACGAAGGGCTACAAACCCATTTTGGCCCATCCGGAGCGCTACAATTATTACCACCGGCGGTTTGGAATTTACGAGGAAATAACCGACTTTGGCTGCGAGCTGCAAATAAACCTGCTTAGCTTGGGTGGTTATTATGGCAAGGCGGTAAAAAATGTTGCCCAAAAACTTATTGACAAGAAGCTGATAAACTGGTTGGGTACCGACTTGCACCACACTCGGCACCTTGACGCTTTGGTTAAACTATCCAATAACAGAAAGGCGTTAGAATATTGCAAGAAAATAAAAGGCTTGCGTAATCCCGGTATTTCTATTTAAGCAAGCAGGGTTTTAAAACTGCCGCGTTCCACACTTGCCCTAAACTTCCGGTTTCGGGTGGGGCTAGCAGTACAGTTCGTCACTAATTTCTCTAAAAACCAAGCAAATGGTATCGCGAATCATCTTATTGTTGTGTTTAAATGTACTGATGATGGCAAAATCTGAAGCGCAGACTCCTGATCACGATTCGGTAAAAGCGGTGATAAATCAGCTTTTTGAAGGTATGCGCGGAGCAGATTCTGCCATGGTGGTATCTGCTTTTTGGCCCAATGCCATTCTGCAAACCATAGCCACGGCAGCTGGTACGGCTACAGTGGTAAAAAACCAGACTGTTTTTGGTTTTGGTAGCAGTGTAGCGGCGCGCCTTCCTGGCCAGCTCGACGAGCAAATTGTGTGGGATGCCTTACACATAAACGGCGATTTGGCAAGTGCCTGGACGCCGTATAAATTTTTTTTCAAAGGAAAACTACTGCACTCGGGAGCCAACTCTTTTCAGCTGGTGCGTATAGCGGGTCTCTGGAAAATTCAGTATTTGATAGACACCCGCATAAAATAACAGTTATCGAATTTTAGCTTTGTAGCGCTTATTTACCTTTGGGTCTCTAAAGTACTTTTCAGCTTGCTCGGGCGTAATTTTTTCATCCAGCTCCACCATATCCAAGTCAATGAGTTGCACCCGGGCCTGCCGTAGCTCATCCTGAAGTTTTTTTGTCTTCGCTAAAATATCGGGGTCTCTATCGCCTACAAGCGCATTATCGCCCACCAAATATTCCATTTTCTTTGCCATGGCTCTAACCTGGCTGGCCGTATTTTGTTCTCGTATTTTATTGGGCGCCACAGCTTCTTTTACCGGTACTAAGGTTAGCCCAATGCTGGGTAGCACTTTACCAAAGTTTTCGGTAGATTGATTATCTGAGGTTGTACTAAGCACCGTACCAGCCAGTGCGGTGGTGCTGCTGGTAATATCAAAAGTAGTGCGGGTAGATTTGTTGCTTTTTATGGCTTTGCTCAGGGTATAAAATGTCAGTTTTAAATCCACTACATACTTCAGTACGTCGTCGCTCACGCGCTTGTGCTCGGCGTATTTTTGCGGATAGTTGATGCCGGGGCGCACCCAAACACTTATTTTAACCGTATCGCGGTTGAAAAACTTATCCGCTGCAATCATTTGAAGCACCACATTTTTCTGCTTTGTAGTATCGCCGTCTTTTATAAAATCGAAGGGTATCCACCACCTAAACCAGTCGTTGCAGGCTGTGGGCGACACATAGGCGCTAATGGGTACGCTGGTGGTGAGCGTAATTTGCTCAAAAGGAAAACTGCCGCTTTCGCATTGCACCTTAAACTGTATGCTGTCGCCCTCTTCCACAAACAAGGTGCTGTTAACGGTAGGTTTTAAACGGCTGGCGATAATTTCGGTACTATAAAAAACAATGATAAACCCCGTATCAACCTTTTCTTTTGGGTTTAGCAAATTTTGTACACCCAATTGTATTCTATACTCCTGATCGTACTTTAACCGGCCGCTTTTAAAAAACGCCTTTTCTGCCTTAAAACTTAACAGGCCGGTGTTCTTGTCAATCTTTACCCCAACTGGGCTATTGCGCAAGTACCAAAAGTAAGTGGCAGTGTCTTTGTTCACATGCAAATCGTAGTTCAAGCTGCTATCTACGTGGAGGGTAAAGTATGGGTTAAGGTTTACAATGCGCAATGCGGTATCTACATACAACGGGGCAACTGGTTTATTTGTATCGGCAACTGGTGGCGTTTCCTGCTGTTGAGCAAAACCTCGTGTTTGCATCATCAGGCTAAAAATTAGAAAAAAGGCAAAACTGTATTTCTGGTAACCCATTTGGCAAAAGTAAGCAGCCTTGCCACTTAAACAGCTGGTAAATAAACTAGCACTCAATAAATGTGTGTCCGGGAGCTGAATTTTCTAAAAGTTATCATTTCCTTTAAAAATTGCTGTAAAATAGTTACCTTCATTGCCTTTGGTAGGCCGTGGTAACGGGAAACCTATTATTTCATTGAAGGACTAAAACACACAGTACATTTATTATTTATGGCTAAATCTCAACAAACGTGGCTGAAGAAAGAGCGCGAAAAGCAAAAGCAGAAAGACAGAAAGGAGAAGGAAGAAAAAATGCAGGAGCGCAAAGACAAGGGCAAAGACGGCAAGTCTTTGGATGACATGATGGCCTATATTGACGAAAATGGCAACATCAGTTCAACGCCGCCCGACCCCTCAAAGAAGCGCGTTATAAACGTTGAGGATATTGAAATAGGGGTGCCCAAACATAAGCCTGTTGACCCGGCGGATTTGATTCGCAAGGGAACCATCACCTTTTTTAACCAAGCAAAGGGTTATGGTTTCATCAAAGACCAACAGTCGCAAGAAAGTGTATTTGTGCACATCAACAGTTTACTGGAGCCGGTAAAAGAAAACAACCAGGTAACTTTTGAGGTTGAAATGGGACCAAAGGGACCATCGGCCGTAAAGGTGAAAATAATAAGGTAGCACCAACTAGGGGTCTAAAAAACAGGTTGGCATAAAAAAAAGCAGCGTTTGCTGCTTTTTTTTAT
Organism: Bacteroidota bacterium; assembly: GCA_004292575.1. Taxonomy (GTDB): domain Bacteria; phylum Bacteroidota; class Bacteroidia; order Chitinophagales; family Chitinophagaceae; genus Phnomibacter. The sequence goes on along the minus strand of RDXD01000202.1, from coordinate 1,541 downwards.
GGATTGAATAGCACTAATTACCAGCGACGATTGCCACCAGTACTGCGCGACTCACGTTCACGAGCTTCAGAAACACCCATATTTCTGCCATCGGTTTGTTTGTTGTTGAGGCCCTGCATAGCTGCATTGGCCTCGGCAGTAGATGCCATTTCCACAAAACCAAAGCCGCGGCTGCGGCCAGTTTCGCGGTCGGTAATTACTTTGGCCGAACTAACGGCACCAAACTCTTCGAAAAGTTGCTTCAAATCGTCATCGGTTAAGCTAAAGCTTAAGTTGGACACATACATGTTCATGTAACAAGAAATTAAAATAAAAAAAAATACGTTACCAGATGTGTAGAGTCAACAACAAAAAGCTGAGCAGCGATAAACCGATAAAAACCTTACTATCAAACTACAACAAGTAGCAGATGAGCTTTACAAATCTTTGTGAAGGTAGATAAAAATCAATTAGCACACCGTTTTATAATTATACCCTGCCAAAAGCAGTCCCATTTTAAACGTTTACTTGCTGTGCAGTAGCAGTTTCCCAAACTAAAAAGCCGCTTCATTGCTGAAACGGCTTTTCTTGGTTCGTCGGGACGACTAGATTCGAACTAGCGACCCCTTGCACCCCATGCAAGTGCGCTACCGGGCTGCGCTACGTCCCGAACGGTGATACTGGACAGACCTTTCTGTTTTTCGGGCTGCAAAAATACAGCTATGCCATGTGTCATCCAAACAAAACTGATAAAAAATGTGATGCAACAGTCTGGTATGCTACGTCAAGCCATATTTTGGACCGATGCTAGGGCTCGGATTCATCTAAACCAAGCCTGTTGGTGGTGCATTTGCACTACTGATACTTCCAAAAAACTGAAGAGGAGGCTAGACAACCCCCTCTTCAAAACCCTAAACCCTTAAACATCCTTAAAAATGCAAACACCATGCCACATCCATCCTCAACTCCGTTATTTTTACCAGCTCAACAATACAACAGCCATGCGCAGTAGTTTTCCATTTTGTTTACTGGCTGCCGTTTTTGCATTTTCTTGCAAGGGGCAGCCCACCTTCGAAAAAGCAGACCCTAACAGCACCCTGCTCTGGCAGGTTACCGGTGGGCAGCTAAAACAGCCCGCGTATATTTTTGGCACCATGCACATGGTTTGCCCCGACGATGCAAAGCTTTCTAAAAATATGCAAGCCGTTGTGGCCCATGTAAATGCAGTATATTTTGAGGTTGATATGGACGATATGGTTGCCATGTTTGGTGGCATGAAAACGATGGCCATGGGCAACAATACCAAGCTGGTTGATTTGCTAAGCCTTGACGAATATGAAAAAGTAAGCCAATATTTTGGTGCTCATAGTAAGCTGCCCTTTAGTACAGTAGAAAACTACAAACCGATGCTGCTTAGTAGCATGCTGGCCGAGCATTTGATGCCTTGCAAATCCGTTAATGGTATGGAGATTTCTATATTAAACGAAGCCAACAAATACAAAAAAGACATCCTTGGGTTAGAAACACTTGAGTTTCAGTCGGGGCTTTTTGACAGTATTCCG
>RDXD01000201.1 GCA_004292575.1 Bacteroidota bacterium | reverse complement strand
GTCTTATTGCACTGGCTGAGTATAAGTTTGGCACCGCCAAAGAATGCCCAAATGCGATGGTAGTAAACATTGGCTGGGGTGTAGGTTTAGGTATGATTTTAAATGGAAAAATGTACCGTGGCAACGAGGGTTTCGCCGGCGAGTTCAGCCATATTCCCATTTTTACCAATAACAAGATGTGCAGTTGTGGCAAGTTTGGCTGTTTGGAAACCGAGGCATCGTTGGTGGTGATGGTAAACAAAGCCATACAAGGCTTACGCACTGGCGGTTCAACATCCCTTAGGCTTCATGGCATAGAAAACATGCCACTAAAAGAGGCCGCTTATGCTATACTGGCCGAGGCACAAAGGGGCGACCGTTTTGTAATTGAGCTGTTGGGCGAAATTGGATACAGCATTGGCCGAGGAATAGCCATTTTGGTACACATCTTAAACCCAGCCACCATTATATTAAGTGGTAGAGGCTCAATAGCGGGCAGAGTTTGGCTTGCCCCGGTACAAAAGGCACTAAACGAACATTGCATACCACGCATAGCCGAAAAAATATCCATCGAAGTATCCACCATTGGTAATGGAGCAGAGTTAGTGGGTGCCGCAGCCCTTGTAATGGAAAATGTGGAAGCTACCATGATTTATAAAACACTGAGAAGCAAAAAGCTTGAACGAAAAGAAATTGCCGCATAACTTTTTTTTATTAACCAATCTACAATCAATCATCCACTAAAAACAACTGCAATTATGGAGAATTTTCGCCGACTCTTGTTGTTGGTCTTTCTGTGTGCCGGCACAATGCTGGCCATGGCACAGCAGAAGAAGACCTTTTCTGGCATCGTACGAGACGATGCTGGCAACCCGCTTCCGGGTATTACGGTTCAAGTTAAAGGCACAAAAGTCTTTGGCGTAACCGATGTAAATGGGGCATACTCGCTAAGCAGCGTTACTGCCAGCCCCAAATTGATTTTTACAGGTGTAGGCTTTGCTACACAAGAAATTGACCCCGCCACTACCACCAATGTGGCCATGGTGGTAAAAGCAAACGAGTTGAACGAAGTGGTGGTAACTGGCTTTGGCCAAAGGAAAGCCACCCGTAACCTCACTTATGCAGTTCAGGAAGTAAAAGGTGAAGAAATTGCCCGTGCCGGTCAGGTAAACATCGTAAACTCTTTACAAGGTAAGGTAGCCGGTGTAATGATTAACCAAGGTGCTGGTGGTCCTTCTTCGAGTTCACGTATCCGTATTAGAGGCAATGCATCATTAAGCGGCAACACTATGCCATTGGTTGTAATTGATGGTATATTGCTTCAGCCCGGCGCAACCGGTGCTGATAGTTGGGGCGATGCTCGCGACTTTGGCAACCAAATGAAAAACCTAAGTCCTGACGACTACGAAAGTCTAACCGTATTGAAAGGTTCGGCTGCCAGTGCGTTGTATGGTTCTCAGGCAATTAATGGTGTAATCTTAATTACGACTAAAAAAGGTAAAGAAAGGCCAGGATTGGGTGTAAGCCTTAACCAAACCAATACTATTGAGCAAGTATGGCGCCTGCCTGCTTTGCAAAATCAATTTGGTGCGGGTATTGCCCCATTTTTTGGAAAAGATGCACAAGGCAATGATGCTTTGATACTGGATGGTTCAAGTCAGTTTTATAGCTTTGGACCCCGCATGGATGGCCGCACAGTAACTGATTTTGATGGTCTCAGGCGTCCTTTTGTTGGTAACGACCTTACCTCTCTTTTCCGTACTGGTAGAATCAACAATACAAATGTGGCTATAGAAGGCGGCTCAGACAAAACCACCTTCCGTTTTAGCTATACCAATACAACCAACGAAGCCATACAGCCCACCAACAAGTTTACAAGAAATAACTTTAACCTTAGGGCTTCTCAAAAAGTAGGTAAGTTCATTACCATGGATGCGTCGATAGCCTATGCTACATCAAATAGCGTTAACCCGCTTCTGCAAGGTGGTAACTCCAACCCAATTTTCCGTTTTGCGTTTTCCAATGTGCGGAACCTTCCGATCGACTATGTATTAGCCAATTACCTAAGTCCTAATGGCGGTAGTAATATTGTGCAACCGTACCTGCGTGGCCCCAACATTGGCCCCTTGTGGCAGCTTTACCAAGTACGTGTAAATCAGCGCGAAGACCAGTTATTGGCGAATTTAGATATTACTGCAAAAATACGCCCATGGTTAACGGCATTAGTGCGTTCAAACGTTAACGCACTCAATGTTCAGCGCGAGAACCGTACACCCGGCGATGGTGTAAACTTTGGTGTTGGCCCCAACTTTCAAGGCAGCTATTCTTTGTTCCAAAGCAATGGCAGAGACCTAAGGGTACAGGGTTTGCTTACGGCCAACCGTAAGATTGGCGAAGATTTTGATTATAGCATTACCGTTGGTGCTGAAACCAATCGTGGATTGGGTGGTAGGCAGCAAAACTCATCCACAAATGGTGGTCTTAGAATACCAAGGCTATACAATATAGCAAACTCCATTAATACCGCCAGTGCTTCAGCAGGTATTCTGCCACAATTTAGGTTGGATGCAGTATACGGATATGGCGACATTACTTGGCGTAATATGGTGACGCTCACAGGAAGCTTACGTAACGACTGGGACTCTCGGCTAACCTACCCTGATGGAAGAGGAAACTTCACGTATCTCTATCCATCATTAGGCGCTTCCTTTGTGTTTACTGAACTTATGGAAAAAGGACCCAAGTGGCTAAACTTCGGTAAGCTTCGTGCTAGCTATGGTGTTACAGGTGGCGCTCCTGGTATTTTTGAGACCACATTTGGTAATTATGGCTTGCTGGAGAATGCCTTTATACTTCCTGACGGCACTACCCAACCTCGTTATGGACTGCCAAATACCGGTCTTGGCAATCTGAACCTTGCGCCGCTTAGAGCGGAGGAATTTGAAGTAGGCTTGGATACAAGGTTATTCGATAACCGTATTAGGTTAGATGTGGCTTACTATAAGAAAAACACCCGTAATCAGGTGCTTAGATTGGGTACCCCTTCTGAAAGTGGTGCATCAAATCGGATTATCAATGCCGGTAATATTCAAAACCAGGGCATAGAGATGATTATTACAGGTACCATCATTCGCAAAAAGGATTTTGAATACTCTACTACCATCAACTACACCAGAAATCGGAACAAAATTCTTTCGCTAACCGAAGGCGTAAATGAGGTTGAACTTGACTTGGCTTTTGGTAATGATGTGCGCTCAGTAGCTCGTGTGGGCAAGGATTATGGAACCATTATCACCAACTTTGCCTATGCCACAGACCCATCGGGTAATAAATTGCTCAATGCCAGTGGTCAATACTTGCGCAGTGGTAGCGTAGGTCAGGGCTTTAAAGAACTGGGAACTATGATGGAGCGTTTCCTAGCAACCAATATTCATGAATTGCGCTACAAAAACTTTAATCTGTTTATTCAAATGGATGCCAAAATTGGGGGCATGATGGCTTCGGCTACACACCAGTATGGTTCACAGTTTGGTAGCTTCGAAAGCACACTTCGTGGTCGTACGGCAGAGACGGGCGGTGTACAATGGACCGATGCTCAGGGCAATGTACGCAACGACGGTATGATACCTAATGGTGTATTTAATGCAGGTACCATCATTAATGGGCAGAATGTTGGTGGAATGAGTTACGCCGAAGCAGTACAGAAAGGACTACGCCAGCCATTGCCGGCATTCCGGTATTATGATAACCTTGCCAGCTGGGGTACCGGTATTCGTGAATATTCAGTGTTTGAAAACTCTTGGGTTGCTATGCGCGAAGTTTCTTTTGGATATGAAGTGCCTAAGAGTGTAGTTAATAAAATTCGCTTTCAGCGCCTACGTGTAAATCTCATTGGCCGGAATCTATTCTATTTGTACAACACAACACCTGACAACATCAATCCTGAGAGCATATTTTCAAGCCGTGCAGGTGCATTTGCCGAGTATGGCGGCATGCCTTGGGTGCGTCAGTTTTCGCTCGCTATAAATGCAGGTTTCTAATTAGCAAATAGATAAAACAACAGAATTTTCTTAACAGAAGCAATATTTACGATTATGAAAATGACAAAATTAATTTTTTCAATTGGGGCAGCCGCTTTGCTCTCGGTAGCGGGCTGTAAAAAATCGGCTTTTGTAGAGCTGAATACCAATCCCGATGTGCTTTATGACATTGCGCCAGAGGAACAATTTTTCAATCTTGGGGTAGCAATACATCGCACTGACTTTGAACACTTTTATGACTATTACCGTCGTATGATGTACTGGAATCAGCAGCATGTGGCACTTACGGGTAACACATCGGCTGTTTTAGCCGAAACAGGATTTACCAACACACGCTTTGGCGTTTTTTATCCTGGTATTGGACGTGTTACTACTGATATAATTAAGCTCTCGGAAAGAATGCCAGAAGCAGAGCGCAACCGCAGACAGCACGTCGTAGCCATGGCTGAGGTCCTTAAGATTTATTATGCTTTTTATGTATCCGACAACAACGGACACTTAGCATACAGTGAGGCTTTTGAGGCGCCCTATGGTGGCACCTTTACACCAAAATGGGAAAGTCAGCAAACTTTATTTGATTTGTGGGATGCCCGACTGAAGCAGTTGATAGTAACTTTGCGTACGCCGGCTGCCAACCAAGTATCACTTGCCCGCTTCGACCAGTACTACGGTGGCGATGCCATGCGGTGGGCAAAAGCCGCCAATGCCATTCGTATGCGCATAGCCATGCGCCTTACCAAGCGCGACATGACCAAAGCCACAGCCATTTTCCGTGAAACAATTGCCGATGCAGCCTTGCTTATGGGCAGCAATGCTGAAAGCTTCGTTTACACTGGACATGCTAGTTTTACATCTGGTGGTAACTTTAACCCCGATGGTTTCCGTGCACCAAAGCCTTCTGTTGACTTTATGTTCACCTCTGGTGATCCTCGTCTTGGTTATTTCTATGGCCGCAATAACTATAGCCAAGCCAATATAAACTTGGCAATAGCTGCGGGCGCTTTGGCAGCGGGCACTACGGAGCCAGCGCGCCGCCATGTAGGTGCGCCCGTAAGCCCCGACTCTGCTACAAACCCAAGGTTTAGCCAATGGTTTGTTGGACGCAGGGTAAGTCCTACCCTTACCATGGATACCATGTCTTTTATTCAGCAGCGTCTATGGCAGCCCACCTTCGCGGGTGGCGATGGCCAGGCATTTTTCCCCCTTATCAACTATGCCGATCAATTGTTGATGCGTGCCGAGATGGCTGCAAGAGGAGCCACTACCGAAAATGCACAGAATTTGTATAACATGGGGGTAAGGGCTTCAATAGAGTTCTACAGCCAAAGGGCTGGATTGGCTAAAGTAATTGATTATGCAGCAGCGTAAACAACCTACTCACCATATCCTCACGAGAT
>RDXD01000076.1 GCA_004292575.1 Bacteroidota bacterium | reverse complement strand
ATGGGGGCGTGTCCACAGTGGTCTATTATAGTCAGCTCGCTATTGGGTATCAGCTTGTTAAACTCTCTGCCCACAAAGGGCGGGGTAATAATGTCGTTGTTGCCCCAAATAAGTAAGGTTGGCTGTTGTATTTGGCTTATTTCGTCACCCAAATTGTTTCTAATGGCACTTTTGGCTAGGGCTATTATTTTAATAACCTTCAGCCTGTTGTTGGTAATTTCAAAAACCTCATCCACCAGTTCTTTACTGGCCATAGCGGGGTCGTAAAAAGTCATTTCGGTTTTTTTCCTAATGTACTCATAATCGCCGCGCTTGGGGTAGGTATCGCCCATGCCATTTTCAAACAAACCGCTGCTGCCGGTGAGTATCAGGCTCTTGATGCGCTCGGGGTGTTTTAGCACGTGTACAAGGGCTACGTGACCACCCAAGCTGTTGCCCAGCAAATGAATGTTTTGGTAGTCTAGGGTTTCAATAAACCGTTGCACATGTTTTTCTAGCCCACCCACGGTGGTATGAAATATGTCCAGATCAAACAGGGGCAGCATGGGCACAATTACTTTATGCGTACCCTTAAAATGTTCAATCAAGTCTCTAAAATTACTAAGGGCTCCAAAAAGGCCATGCAGCAATAGCAAGGGTTCACCTTGCCCCTCTTCGAGGTATTTAAACTTGTCTTTTTGTTTAAGCTCGTATTGCATACAATATTGAAAACACTACAACCAATAGCGTAAAAGTAGTGTATTGGTTTGGTTTGGCAACGCTTTAATTGCGGCTAATGCAACTGTTCAAAAAGGTTGCTGAAAGCGGGCACCAGTATCCCCAACAGGTTTATGGCCGCCGGCCCCAACGGCTGCAGATAAGGCCAAATAACCGACTCGGCCATGGCGCTTTGGCTAAGCAGCGACAATTGGGAGGCGTAAAACAACAGCACACTAAGTAAGGTGCAGTACAATAAAACAAACAGCAGTATCCCGCCCAGTTTGTTTACCCATCCCAAGAGCACCAATTTGGCTGTTTTTTCTACCAAAGCCGCCCCCAGCCGCACCAGCAGCACAACACCTATAAATACCAAGGCAAATGATAAAATGGGGAGCCATTTTTGTGTTATTCCGGTGGCCGTTCCCAAATAAACAGCCACTACTGCGCTCAATTTCACAGCAGCAGCCAAGCCAATAAGATAAGCCAAAAAAGAAAACAAGGCCACTATTAACCCCTTGCTAAACCCTTTAAACAGTCCAAAAGCCACCGCCACCAGCGTTATTACATCAATAATCATGGTACTAATTTACAGGTAAGCATTGTTCTCTGCCCTATTTCAAGTAAAAATTACCGCTTGGCCTTACCCACTACAAACATCCGCATCCTAAGGTCGGTTTTTGGTCTATTGCCAGGGGCTGTGGGTACTTTTGCCAACGAATCCAACACGGGCAGGCCTTCCTCCAACTCACCAAATACGGTGTAAGCTCCGTCTAAATGGGGAATGCCGCCCACAGTGGTGTACAGCTGTTTTTGTATATCCGACAGCGTAAAACCTCTCTGCTTTGCATTCGAGTCGAGCTCGGCAGGCCTAAAAACCTGACCCTGAGCCAGATAAAACTGACAATTACTGCTGGCTTTTTCGGGGTTGCCATCGCCGGCAGCGGCCAACACGCCTTTTTTGTGGTAAAAATTAAGGTCCGTCCTTATTTCGGCCGGTACACGAGCCTGATTTGGCGCACTACCCATGCCCAGCGCTGTGCCTGCCGGGGCATATTTGCTGTTGGGGTCGCCACCCTGTATCATAAAGTTTTTAATGACCCTGTGAAAAAGCAGGCTATCGTAAAATCCGCTCGTTACTTTCTCCACAAAATTGGCCCGGTGCAGCGGCGTTTCGTTATACAGGCGAACTACCATATTGCCGTAATCAGTGGCAATAAGCACCCGATAAGCATCGGTTTTTTTGCCATATATTTTCTTATAGCTTTTCACCATTTTGGCTTCGGGCGCAGTAAGTGGTTTAAACAAACGCGATTTTGAACCACTGCAACCTGTTAATAAAGCACCCAAC
>RDXD01000200.1 GCA_004292575.1 Bacteroidota bacterium | reverse complement strand
GAAAGATGCTACAAAGAAGGCAGCAATGAAGAAAGAAGCTGAAGGCAAATGGTATGCATGGCTTCTACTCAATGGCAGTGACAGGAACAAGTATGGAAGCTTACTGAGAGAGCTTGCATCACAGTATGCAAGGGATACTGACCAATATCCAAGGTCAATTGAGACAGCAACAGATATGCTCTCAACACATCGATGGGACAGCAAGTATCATGAGATACACAAGAAAAGAAGAGACCAAAAACACTCAAGCAAAGAAGAAAATGAGGAAATTATTTGGGCAACCAAACCAAAACTAATCCCTTATGTGCTCATATCTTTGGCGTTTGCTGCGGTGGTAATCATTACCCAAATGTTATCTGTGTATGGCAACGCTTTTTCTATGCTGTTTGGCAACAAGCCTTTTTCTGCTGAGCCTTTCTTTGATGCTTTTACCTTTTTTTTGGTGGCATTGGGTTTGTGTGCGTGGCAATATTGGGTATATCAAAACGAGTCTTATGCGTATTCCAACAAAAGGGTTATGTTGAGAACAGGTACATTCAGCACCAACTTTGTAGCCATTGATTACAAAAAAATTGCCGTTGCCACAGCCGAATTTTCGGGCGCCGACCTAGCCGCGGTTATTGATTTGGCCATAGAAGAAAAATTAGGCGTTTCGCTTAAAACCGGCGTTTTGTCGCCGCTGGGTACCAAAGATCTGCTGCTGGCGGCCAAAAGGCACCACCCCACCACCAAAGAGTGGTTTGCCACAGCACGCAATTATGCCCTCTACAGCAACGAAAGCGGCCAATACAACGATATTTTGGACTACATCAACAAGCGTAAGTACTAGTTTGCAGTCATGGGCCATCTACCGCCGTCTAGTGGCATTTCGGTGTTCACTTTTAGTTATCTCTCAAAGCTTTTTTATACATGCCATCGCAACATACCGAGGCCCATTTGCAAAAGGCAAGGTTGCTTTTAGACCAAGGCCGATACAAAGATGCTGAGCGGGAGCTGGGCCAAATTTTGAGCCACGAACCCAACAATAACGATGCTTTGGGTTTGCTGGCACGTTTAAAAATTGACGACCACCAGCCCGCGAAAGCATTGCCGCTACTGGCACAGGCACTGGCGCTAAACCCACAAGAGGACTACTACCTGTACCTGCGCAGCTTTGCCCACTATAAGCTTAACGATAATATAAGTGCCATTGCCGATTTAAAAGCAGCACTTGCCATGAACCCCTACCACTCGGGCTATTTTAGCCTATATGCTTTTGTACTTATTGATGAGCATCAATACGAAGCGGCGCTAGAAAAAGCCAACGAGGGGCTGGCACTGGATGCTGAAGATATAGGATGCCTAAACGCCAGAAGCCGCGCCCTAAGCAAGCTGCGTCGTACCACAGATGCTGCTGCCACCATGCAAGACAGTTTAGCTGTAGATCCCGATAACGATTGGACGCATACCAACGTGGCGTGGAACTTTTTAGAGCGCGGCCAACACCGGCAGGCGGCCCACCATTTTCAGGAAGCGCTGCGCATAAACCCGCGCAATACTGCAGCCATTAGTGGCATGAAGGAGGCCTTGAAAAGTAGAATAGCGCCCTACAGGTGGTTTTTGCGATATGGCATTTGGCTTTCGGGGCAGGGTAAAAATGTACGCTGGATGATGGCCTTGGGATTGTACCTCTGTTTTAGAATGGGTATGGCAGTGGTGGACACGCTACCCAGGCCGTTTAATTGGCTGGTGTATGCACTAATGGCGCTTTATTTATTGGCAGTGCTCTGCAGCTGGCTTATAAACCCCATAGCCAATGCGTTTTTAAGCCTGCATCCGCAGGGCCGCTATGCGCTAACCATAACCGAGCGTTGGAGCAGCCAAACCGCATTGGTGGCTTTGTTAGCAGGCATATTGGCTGCCGCATTTACCATGTTGGTGGCCCCGCCCGCTTTTCAGTCGCAAGGGCTGGTAGCATCACTGGTGCTGGCATCTTTGGCGCTGCCATTGGCATTGGTACAATACCCGGTGGGCAGGCAGTACACTACAAAACAGTGGGTTACGTTGGGTTTATGTGTTTTGGGCGTAGTGGCTATAGTAGCGCTGCTTTTTAGTGCCGAAGTGGGCATGTTACTCGCGGGGATATATGGTGCCGCTATAGTTGTAGGTAGTTGGGTGGCGGCGTTGGGGCGCGGGTAGCCAAAGTTTACTTATGGGTAGCCACCTGCACAGTCGGGTTTGGCAGCAAGGGGCCAGCTGCCACAAATAAAAGAACAGAACTCATAATTTTATAGCCCGTTCCAGCGTTTGGCAGCGTTGTAATTTGCTATTTAAAACAATATCTTTCCACCGTTGCTTAGTTAGCGCTGCTTTTGGCAAACTTTGGTGCGGGTTTTGTATTACGACTCACGTTTTTATTAAAAAAAAATTATGATAAAGCAATTGTTATTTGTGTTGTGCTGCTGCACCCTTGCCACAGTTGTAAGCGCACAGGTTAAAAAAAAGCCGGCGCCTAAAAAAACGGTGGCTAAAAAGCCGGTACCCAAAGGGAAAAAGATAATAACCACCACCGGCAAAACCATGCTGAGTTTGCAGGTAATAAAAGACGATGCCACTTATTTTTACGATATTGTAAAGGGCGATAAACTGGTGTATGAGGTAAATGCCAATGGCAACAAGTACGACTTTATTGTAACCATCAACAATTACGATTACAACACGGGTATTGATTTTGCTTACGAAATGACCAACGAGTCGAAAACAAAGGGCCGGGTGCGCATTTCGAGCAAGGCCCTGCAAAGCAGTAAAAAGTATGTGAACTACTTTACCGGTGGCGAGCTAAAGCTGGTTGATGCCTTAACGGTTTGGATGAGTTACGATAACTTCAACGAAATTTCTACCCGCAAAACCAACCTTACTTTCGATAATGGTGCGGCCGAAACTTTTTACCGTCCCGAGGCCGATGCGGTTAACCCCGAGATAGTCTTTAAGGGCGAAAATGTAGTGCTTGATGGTTTTAAAATGACCAATGAGGCCAATGGGAGTGGCAGTAAAGAAGTGTGGGTGCATAACATTAGCAGCAACCCCCTCATTTTAAAAATGGACATTGGCATCATCATTGAGCTGCGGGCTGTGCGCTAAAATGCAGCAACAATGCGCTTGCAGTGGGTATCTTTGCCCACCATGAGCAACTTTATTGACTATATACGTATTTATTGCAAGACCGGTCACGGTGGTGCAGGCAGCAAACACTTTGCCCGTACAAAGTTTAACGCCCGTGCTGGCCCCGATGGTGGCGATGGCGGCCGCGGTGGCCACATTATACTAAAAGGCAACAGCCAATTGTGGACGCTGCTGCACCTGCGCTATTACAAAAACGTGATTGCCCAAGATGGCACCGGAGGCGATAAAAACCTCATGACTGGAAAAGATGGTGACGATATTGTAATAGAAGTGCCGCTGGGTACCGTGGCCGTGGACGAAGAAACAGGCAACCGCGAAGCCGAAATTTTGCACGACGGACAAACCATGGTGTGGCTTAAAGGTGGCCGCGGCGGACTTGGTAACAAGAATTTTGCAACAGCCACCAACCAAGCCCCCGACCATGCCCAGCCCGGTGAGGTTGGCGTGGAAGGCTGGAAGAATTTAGAATTAAAAGTACTGGCCGATGTGGGTTTGGTGGGTTTCCCCAACGCCGGAAAGAGTACGCTGCTGAGCGTAATAACCGCTGCCAAGCCCAAAATAGCCGATTATGCCTTTACCACCCTTACGCCGCAGCTGGGCATGGTGCCCTACCGCGATAGCCGCAGCTTTGCCATTGCCGATTTGCCCGGCATTATTGAAGGGGCGGCAGAAGGCAAAGGCCTGGGACACAGATTCTTACGCCATATTGAACGCAATGCAGTACTGCTTTTTTTAATTCCAGCCGATAGCAACCAACATCGTAAAGATTTCGAAGTTTTGGTAAATGAATTGGAGCAGTACAACCCTGAAATGCTGCAAAAAGACTTCGTGATTGCCATAAGTAAAAGCGATATGCTCGATGATGAGCTGAAAGCCGCCATTGCCGCCGAAATGCCCAATGAATTTCCTTTGGTGTTTATTAGCAGCGTGCAACAGCAGGGCCTTATGGAGTTAAAAGACCTGCTTTGGAACACCATAAATAAGCCTACGATGGCCAAACCTGAACCCACGCCGTTCGACTTTTGACGCTACACACAAAAAATTACCAACCGCAAAGGGTTTTAGCGGCTTGCTAACACTAAAACAGCCGTTCTTTGCGCCACTTTTAGCAATAAATATGAAAAAAACATGTATTCCGATGCTGGCCATAGTTGTGCTGGCAGCCTGCAAAGGCAATGTTGATGTAACGTCGCCCACTTTAGAAAGCTTTGAAGCCGGCAAGGTTTCGCTTTCGGGCAAGGTGGCCGGCCTAGACAGTGGCTTTGTAGAATTGATGTACCCCGTGGGTAGTACAAACCATACCGACACCATAAAAATTACAAAGGGCGGCAATTTTAGCTTTGAAACTAAGGTAACGGAACCTTTGCAAATGATGATGCGCCTGCCCGATACGCGTGGCAGCGAGTTGGTGTTTTTTGCCGATCCGGGTAAGCTCTCCATTTTGGGCAACAAAGATTCGCTTTGGGCTGCTGAAATTACAGGGGGCGCCACCCAAATGCTTTTTAAAGAAGTGCAAACCGGCTTCAAGAACATAATGGTAAAGCGTGATGCTATTTACGACCCTTATAAGGCAGCTGAAGCGGCAGGCGATACTGGGCAAATGAAAAGGCTGGAAGCCCAATACATGGGTTATGAAGAAGAAGCCAAAAAGTATGCCGATGGTTTTGCGTTGAAAAATAGGGGTAGCGTTGTAGCCGCTTACCTGGGCCTTGCCAACTATGGACAGGCTGGAAATACGGCCGCCTTAAAAAAGCTGTACGATACCCTTAGCCCTGCCGTTAGAAAATCGTTTTTTGGCAATAAAATAAACGAACTCATTAGCGTGATGGGCCGCACTGCCATAGGTGCGGTGGCTCCAGATTTTACCCAGCCCGATGTAAATGGCCTGCCCGTGACACTTACCAGCTTCAGGGGCAAGTATGTTTTGGTTGATTTTTGGGCCAGCTGGTGCCAGCCTTGCCGTCAAGAAAATCCCAACGTAGTAAAGGCTTACAACACCTTCAAAGACAAAAACTTTACCGTACTGGGCGTTAGCCTCGATCAAGATAAAGCAGCTTGGCAAAAAGCCATTGCCGCCGACGGCCTTTTTTGGACACAGGTTGGCGATATGAAATATTGGCAAAACGATGCGGCCCGCTTGTATAAAATTGAAAGCATACCTGCCAACATGCTTGTTGATCCCAATGGTGTAATTGTGGCCAAAGATTTGAGAGCAGATGCCCTGCAGCAAGAGTTGGCACGCTTACTGAAATAATTTAGAGTAGGGGTAATTTTGTAAACTGG
>RDXD01000199.1 GCA_004292575.1 Bacteroidota bacterium | reverse complement strand
GTACTTTTCGTAGTGATTTCTAAAATATCCTTTGGGCAAACAGTTGCAGTAACGGGTATTGTGGTTGACAAGTCCACAAACATCGGCATTGAGTTTGCGAGTGCTTCTGTTCAAAAAAAAGTAGATTCGGTGGTAGTGGGCGGTTCTCTAACCCAAGCCGACGGGGCGTTTAGAATTCTTATTAAAGATACCGGCAGGTATGTTTTAAGGATATTTTCTATTGGTTTTGAACCAGCAAAAATTGAATTGATAGTTTCTAAAACGCAGAAAGACATTTTGTTGGATACCATTAGGATAGTGTCAACGAGTGCAAATTTAAGCACAGTAACGGTTACTGGAAAACAAGCAACGATTGCCAATAAGTTAGATAAACAAACCTACAAGGCCAATCAGTTTGAAACCGTAAAAGGTGGAAGCGCTACCGACGTATTAAGAAATTTGCCATCTGTGTCGGTTAATGGTGCCGGAGAGATAAGTGTGCGGGGTTCTACCGGGTTTTTGGTGCTGATTGATGGAAAGCCTGTGTTAACCGATGCGCAAACCATTTTAAGCCAACTGCCTGCAAACACCATTGAAAATATCGAAATATTAACCTCCCCATCGGCAAAGTATGATGCCGACGGTAAAAGTGGTATTATTAACATCACCACAAAAAAGGGCACCACCGATGGCCTGTCGATTTTAGTGAATACACAACTGGGTTTGCCCAGCACCACCGACTATGCTAATTTGGCAAACCCCCTCCGCTTTGGTGCAGACGTAACTGTTAACTACAGAAAGAACAAATGGGACGTATCGCTGAGTGCAAATTATACCCGCAACGACGCCAATGGCCGACGAGAAGGGGATGTTTTTACAAGAAACGAGGCGAATAACAGCATTACCCATTTTCCGTCGAGTGGTGAAAGAAGCTACGATAGGTACAACTATGGCATGAGATCGGCAGTAACGTTTATGCCGAATAAGTATAACGTGTTTACGGCAGGCGTTTTCACCAGCCGGCGATACCAACAGCGTAGGGCAGATATTGTGTATCGCAATTCAACCAGAAATTTAACCACCGGTAACGAAATGCGAAGCCTCACGTATTTCAACTCTAACCTGCAAGAAAAGGAGGGGAATTTTTCGTTGGGCAGTTTGGACTATACGCGCATTTTTCGCGATGCCTCAAAAATTACCGCTGGGGCAGTTTACGAAAACTCTAATTTGTATGGCAATACCATCAATAGAAACCTAGATTTTCCTGCAAAAGCAGCGGTTTTTCAATTGGTGCAAAATCCATATACCAATCCTATAAACGGCATTAGGCTGAAGCTTGATTACATGAAGATGTTTGGAAAAGCCAAATTGGAAGCAGGTTATCAATTTAGATCTGATAAGCAGGATGGTCGATTTGACTATACCGTTTCGCCCAATACCAATCAGCCCGACAGAGGCAAATTTAGAGGAACGGCGAAGACTTCAAACCACATTAATGCGGCGTATGTGCAGTTTGGTGGCCTTGCGCAAAAGCTTCAATACACAGCGGGGTTGCGTTACGAGAATGCGTTTAGAGAAGTTATACTCTCATCGGATATTGAAAGCCATATCCTTAATTTAAACAATCTGTTTCCGTCGGTTAATTTGCTTTATACCGTTAGTAAAAAGTGGAGCGTAAAAACTGGCTACAGCAAGCGCATACAGCGAAACAATAACTTTGAGTTAAACCCCATTCCCGAAAGAGAACACTCCGAAACTTTGGAACAGGGCGATCCGGACTTGCTGCCACAATTTATTGACTTAGCAGAGATAGGCCTGAATCACAGTTTTAAAAAAGGCTCTTTTTTTACAACGCTGTATTACCAAAACATAAAGAACCCCGTGCAGCGCGTCAATAGCGTTTATGCCGATACCATTCTTAATCGGCTTTTTACCAATGTAGAAAGGGCAAGATTGATTGGCTTAGAGTTGGGCAGCACATTTAAACCAGCCCCTTGGTTTACAGCTTACTTAGGTGCCAATATTTACAACTACAGAATAAGCGGCAAAGTAAACATTTTGGGTGCCACATCGGTGGTAGATAATGCCGATTGGGTGTATTCGTTTAATGTAAATACCACGTTTGACTTAGGTAAGCAATGGAGTTTGCAGGCCAATGTAAATTATTTGGCGGCCAGGCCAACGGCACAGGGCAGGGACTCAAGGTTTTATTCGCCCAATACAGCCCTCAAAAAAACCTTTGCCAACGGAAAGTTTTCGCTGAGTTTGCTTTGGCAAAATATGAACTTGGGTTTGCTAAACGCCAACCAGCAACGCATTACAACCTGGGGTAAAGACTTTTATACCACCACCAATTACATTTACGAAACAGATGTTTTATTACTCAACTTTAGTTTTAACCTAAACAGCTTTAACAGCATGCTAAAACTGCCCGCCAGTGATTTGGGAGACAAGGAGTTTTAGCAGATGGCTAACCCAAGCAAATGATTACACCTGCCCGTTTGCCAGTAATTGTTGGCAGTCGCGCCGGTTTAGTAAACGGTTAACCCCAGCAGATGATCACTCCCAAAAATGCCGATTAAAAAGTTAGATGCGCTGTGCGGGGCAGCCCCGTTTTCTGTAAGTGATTAAGCCGAGCTGACCGCTGGGCGGGTACTAGCAATACTTTGAATGCTTTTGGACCTATCTAATTGCTTTTAAACCTATTTTAAATGGCACAAAACAGACCCCCATTTTTGGCAAAAAGTAGTGCTATAATGTGCTGGCAATGGCTTATTGGCAACTGCACCTTGCACGTAAAGCTTAGTGCAACCCCGGTGGCCCGCTGCGCTGCAGCCCCCAGTTTGCCCGGTGAAGCTTAATTTTGAACCCAAGAAGAAAAAGGCGCCCGGCTTAATGCTAGCCGTAATATGGTTTGTGGCCCCATGGTGTAAGTGCAGAAACTAAAGAATTGGAAACATGCTAAAATTGAATAAAACAGCGGCGTATGCGCTGGCGGTATGCTGCCTGCTGGCGACCACATACTTGCTTACGCTGCCGGGCAACAGCCTGCCACAGTCCACGTGGTTTGATGCGGTGGGGTTTGATAAATGGGTACATGTGGGCTTGTTTGGCGGCCTAACCGGGAGCTGGTTTTTGCCGTTTCGTGCGGGCTGGAACACCCGGTTTTTTCGCACGGTGGCAATAGTGGTGGCGGCATTGGTGCTGGCCTACGGCGTGGGCATGGAGTTTGTGCAAAAATGGTATGTGCCCAACCGCAATTTTGATGTGTGGGATATAGTGGCCGATGGGGTGGGCTGCGCCCTGGCCTATGTTTTACTGGCCCGTGCTATTAAAATCCAAGCCCCTTTAACTCCCTAAAATGCCCATTGAGCTTAACCCGTTCCTTTAGGGTTTCCATTTCTTCAATAATGGGTACCACTTTGCTAAGGTGCCTCCGCAAGTACTCTAGGCGCTGTGTTTCTTGCATCAGTTTTAGCAGTTCAAACTCCTCGGCCAGGTTAAGCCCGGCATGGTGTGCCAGATCGTAGCTGGTGAGGCTGTGGTCGGGTTTTTTAAAGTTTTTTGTAATGGCCAGCAGTACGTGCAGCTTTTTTATGGTCTGCAATACCGTTTGCTGCAATGCGCTATTGGTTTGTAGCCCATTGGCCGGATAGTTTACAATGGCACCACTGTACAGCTTATCGGGCAGTTGAGGAATCATTTCGAGCAAGGCAAACACTGCGCCGCCCTGGGTGCTGATGTCCATTTTGCCATCGTCGTACACGGCTTTTATGTTGGTAATGTGTACCTGCGTGCCATGGTCGGCCACGGCATTGTTTAGCACGGTGGGTATGCCAAAGGGTTTGTTTTCGGCAAAGCAATCTTCTATCAATTGCTTGTAGCGGGGCTCAAAAATGTGGAGGTTAAGATCCTCGCCGGGATATACCACGATGCTGAGCGGAAAAATGGGTATAAAACTGGTCATGGGTACTGAAAAGGGACACAAAATAAATGCTTGGCAGCATGCGCGGCGCCGAATGTTTGACGTGGGGTGCCGGGGTGGCAGGTGCGGCTTGCACGGGATGGCTATAAACACAGTTTTTAGCGGGGCTGCCCCAACGTAACCCTAACTTTGCAGGTATGATAGCCATAGACGACAAACTGGTGAGCGACGAGCTGGTGGAGGCTCAATTTGTATGCGATTTGGTAAAATGCAAGGGCGGCTGCTGTGTGGATGGGGATGCGGGTGCGCCGCTGGGAGCCGATGAACTGGCCATGCTGGATGCCGCAGCGCCAGTGGTGCGGCAGCTGTTGCCCCCGCAGCACCAGGCCGAGCTGGACCGGCAGGGCCGCTACGTGCCCACCAATGAGTTTGGCATGGTAACGCCTACCATTAATGGCGGCGTGTGTGTGTATGCCATTATTGAAACGAATGGCGTGGTAAAATGTGGCATTGAGCGGGCTTACAACGCTGGTATGCTGGCCAATACGGCTGCAGCGGGGTGGAAAAAGCCCATAAGCTGCCACCTGTTTCCGGTGCGCATTGCAAACAGTGCCGATGGCGATATGACCTATGTAAACTACGAGCCGCGCCCTACGCTGTGCAAGCCGGCTTGCAAGCTGGGCAAAAAGCTAAAGGTGCCGGTGTATCGGTTTTTGAAAGAACCCCTGGTGCGTAAGTTTGGCCCCGAGTTTTATGAAGCGCTGGATGCTGTGGCTACCGACTACCTGGCGGTAAAAGAAGCGCACCCTTAGTGTAAGCTGGCCTACGGTGCCGGGTGCCTCACTAGGCCCCATAGCATTACTAAGGCACAAGGGCGGGCGATTGGCAGCAGTAGCCTGCCACCGCTGGCACTGGCCCTGGCAGCGGGTGGCGTGGCAGCTACTGCAAAAAGCGCCCTACAACTGTTAAATATGCCGGTGCGGCCCATAGCCCCAAAAAAATATCACAACTTTACTTTCTTTTTTTTTTATAAGCGCAAGTATGGCACTAACCATTAGAACTACCAACCTGGTAAAAACCTACGGTACCCGCACAGTGGTAAATGATGTGAGCGTGGAAGTGGCTCAGGGACAAATTGTGGGCTTGCTGGGGCCCAATGGGGCTGGAAAAACCACCAACTTTTATATGGTGGTGGGGCTTATAAGGCCCGATAGTGGGCGTGTGTTTTTAAACGACCAAGACATAACCCAACTGCCGATGTACAAGCGGGCGCAGCTGGGTATTGGCTATTTGCCGCAGGAGGCCAGCGTTTTTCGCACCTTGAGCGTGGCCGATAACATAATGGCGGTGCTGGAAATGACTAAGCTAACCAAAAAAGAGCGGCACCTGAAAATGGAGACCCTGCTGGAGGAGTTTAACCTGAACCATGTGCGCAACAACAATGGCGATAGCCTGAGTGGTGGCGAGCGCCGACGCACCGAAATAGCACGGGCACTGGCGGTGGACCCCAAGTTTATACTGCTGGATGAGCCTTTTGCGGGCGTGGACCCCATA
>RDXD01000198.1 GCA_004292575.1 Bacteroidota bacterium | reverse complement strand
GCCTGCGGCCCTAGCATTTTAGGAACGCCCCTAATAAAGGCAAAACGCTTTCCTTGCAATAAAGATGGCGGACAATCTAGTGCATCTAATTTTGCCAACTCTGGTTTATAACTAAACAATTCTAACTGCGATGGCGCACCGGCCATGTGTATAAAAATAACCGATTTTGCTTTGCCGGGAAACATGGGTGCTTTGGCGGCCAACGGATTAGCCGCGTCGAACAAAATACCGGATCCCGATTTTTCACTTTTTCGGTTGCCACAACCCAGCAAGCTTCCTAAGGCTAGGGCACCAAGGCCCATGGCACTTTCTTTTATAAAATGCCTGCGGGTATGCTGCTCCAGCACTTTGCGGTGTGCCTCGGCCTGCAGCCGTTGGTTATGTAGTTCTTGTTGCGTCATTCCATCTAATTTTTATTAAGCCACTCATCCAAATTAAACAATGCGTTGGTTACCACCGCCATGGCTGCTGTTTCGGGTAAGTTTTCGTTTTTGTAATCACCCATCATGGCACTTGCAGCAAGCCTATTTTTTTGGTATTCCGCAAGGGCTTGTTCATACAATTTCAGCAATGCTTTATGCTTACCCTTAGCAATGGGCTGATACATCATGGTTTCGTAGGCAAGCTGTATTTTCTTTGCTGCGTTGGCACTGCGGCTGTTGCTAATGTTTATGGCAAACTGCGTTGACATTTCAAGAAAAGCAGAATCGTTTAAACTGTTTAAGGCCTGCAGTGGCGTGTTGGTACGTATGCGGCGCACAATACATACTTCCCTGCTGGCACCATCAAAGTTAATCATCGAAGGATATGGGGCAGTACGTTTCCAGTAGGTGTAAATGGCGCGGCGGTGTTGCTCTCCTGCCTGGCCTGTTGCCCATTTTGCATCATTGTAAGGCGAAAGCCAAATGCCATCGGGCTGCCAGGGCATAACGCTTCTGCCGTACATTTTTTTATTCAGCAGTTGGCTTACCGCTAGTCCCTGATCCCTCAATTGCTCACCGCTCAATCTAATTCTCGATTGCCGTGCCAGCAAAATGTTGTTGGGGTCTTTTTCAACCAATTGGGGTGTTGTTTTGGATGACTGTTGATAGGTGGCAGAAGAAACGATTTCCTTCAGTAACTTTTTTAAACTCCAATTATGTTCGTACATCAGTTGATGGGCCAGGTAATCCAGCAATTCTTTATGCAAAGGGGGTATGCCCTGCGTACCCAAGTCTTCCAGTGTTTCGACAAGCCCTGCACCAAATAACTGTTCCCATAAACGGTTTACAATGGTTCTAGCAGTTAGTGGATTTTTTTTATCCGTCAACCACATGGCCAAGCCAAAACGATTATTTGGTGCATTGGCAGGCATGGCATTTAAAACATGTGGCACACCCGGCGTTACTGTTTTTCCCTTTACCATCCAGTTGCCCCTTTCAAACACCCGTGTTTCGCGGTATTGATCGCTGTTGCTTTCCACCATTACAGGTACTGTTTCCGCGTTGCTGGCAAGCAATGCTACAAAATCATCTTTTGCGTTTGAATATGCTTCGTTTTCGGGCTTTGGAAAAGCGGGCGCAAAAGCAAACCAATCGAACAAAACGCCCACCTTGGGACTCTGTAGTGAGGGGGCATAATACCTAAAATACAAATGGTGTTTTCCGGCCATGGGTGGCAAATCTTCTATTTGCACCGCCCAGCCGTTCTCACATTTGCGCAGCGTAGTTGTCTTTATCAACGGTCCATTAATGCTGTCGAGGTGTATAAACACTTTTGCATCTGCTTGCTGGTTAAGATACCTGAATATAAATTGCTGTTTGCCATCCAATACAATATTGGGCAATCTGCAAGTACCATTATGATCTAATGAAGCATACAAGTTTACAAAAAGCACCCCCTTTTTATAGTCATCGCATTTTAAAGAGTTAACGGCAGGCTGCATGGTTCTTAAAAACTGCTGATACCATTTACCGGTTTCGGCTACAGCATGTTGCGAAAACCAGTTGTGCAGGTTCATCCACTTTATACTATCAGCACCGTTGTACATGCGCAGCAGGGGATAGTCAATCTCCGTGTCTTCATCGCGGGTATTGTTGAAGAAAGCAAGAAATTTGTAGTACTCTTCGTGTGTAAATGGATCGTACGGGTGGCTGTGGCACTGCACACAATTAAACGTAGTACCCATTAATGCACTCCAGGTGGTATTCACCCTATCAATTACCGCTACGGTTCTATACTCTTCATTATCTGTACCACCTTCATCATTGGTCATGCTGTTGCGGTGAAAAGCGGTGGCAATATATTTGTCATCATCAGCGCCGGGCATCAAGTCGCCTGCAATTTGTTCGGTTAAAAATTCATTGTAGGGTTTATCGGCATTAAATGCTTTAATCAGCCAGTCGCGGTACCGCCAAATGCTCCTTGGCCGGTCTGCCTCAAACCCTTTTGAATCTGCATAGCGGGCAATATCCATCCACATGGCGGTCCAGCGTTCGCCATAGTCGGGTGATGCTAACAAATCATCTACCAACCGGCTGTAAGCAGATGCAGTGCTATCCTTTAAAAAACGCTTTGCCACAGTTTCGCTCGGCGGTAAGCCGGTAAGGTCAAGACTTACCCGCCTTAGAAGCACGGCTTTTTCTGCCTGCGCCGAGGGTTGCAATTTTCTTTCTTCTAATTGCTCATACACAAAGCCATCAATGTTGTTTTTAACCCACCGATGCTTTACGCTTGGTACCCCGGGTTTTTCCACAGGCAAGTATGCCCAATGCGTACCCCATTTTGCGCCTTGGTCAATCCATCGTTTTAAGGTAGAAATGTCTTCCTTAGAAAGCGGCGCATGTTTATAAGGCATCCGCTCTTCTTCATCCTTCAATTCAATTCTTTTAATCAACTCACTTTCTGCTGCGTTGCCCGGAATAATGGCAAACTTGCCCGACTTCGCTTTTTGCAAGGCTTCTTCACGAAACAATAAACTAAAATTTGCCTGTTGCTTTACGCCGCCATGGCAACTGATACAATTTTTGTTGAGTATGGGTTTTACTTGTGTATTAAAGTCAACCTCCTGTGCCGGAAAAACCAGGAAACCGATTCCGGCGGCTGTAAATAACAGCAGCAGTACAAGTATCATTTTCTTAGAGACCCCAATATTCATGTGCTAAATCTTAAAAGGCTTTATTCATTGTTGTCCATGGGCTTTGGAAGCCCAGTTTCTTTAATCCATTTTGCACATCCGGTATTTTCATAAACAGTTTCCATAACAGGCCTGTTCTGTGGTTTTCAATCATGGTGATGATGGGACCCTGATCAATGGCCAAATGGCTTTTTGCATACCAGTTGTGGTGAATGCTAAATCCATCTACAAAACCGTAGTTGCTCCAAACCTTATCGCCAAGTTTTTCATAAAAATACCGCAATGCTTCCATACTTTCTTTGGGTGTATATGGCATAGACGAAATGGCTGCTGTAGGCTGTATAACGCCTCTATCGTTTTGCGGACTGTGTGCTACATAGCCTTTGTAACTGTCACCCGCCGTTAAGCCCCATACCTTGTTGCTGTAGCCCTTAAACTTTTTGGGGTTTTCCATACAGTAAGCACGGTTAATTAAAGTATGATTTTTACCCTGCAAAAAATAATCATTACCCAGCGAATCTTTTAAACCATTGGGGTCAATTCCCTGAAAAGTATATTGCTCAAAAAACAGCGGTCCACCCTTATCCTCGTCGTAGTTGCCCAACGGCAACGGTAATCCATAATAAGACCGACCGTTTTTAAAGCCTCTACTGCCCACCCATGTGCCATCATAAGCTTCTTTTGAAATGGCCTTTGCTGCATTAGGAGACGAGGCTGCCATAATGTAGGTTATCAAACATTCGTTGTAGCCCCATACCGGAAAGTTCATGTCGAAGCCATTGTTGGGACTCCAATGCCAATATAATTTTTTCTCTCCATTGGTATGCCAGTTCCAGTTGGCAGCACCCCACATTTGGTTAATGCGCTTGCGCAAATACACTTCTCGAGGCGAGTTGCCAGCAAAGTATTCTCGGGCGCACAAAAAGCCCATCAACAGGTAGGAGGTTTCTACAATATCGGCACCATCATCCAGGCGGTCAAACTTAATGGTTTTGCCAGTTCTGCCATTCATAAAATGCGGATAAATGCCATGGTAACAATCTGCATTAATCAGGAAGTCTGCCACCTGAATCAATCTTCTTACGGCGGTATCTCTTCCAATCCAGCCACGCTCTACTGCTATTACGGTGCTCATAATGCCAAAGCCCGTACCTCCTATGGCTCCTGCATCTTTGCCAAATTCGGTTTTGCTAAAGTTGGGTTCATCCCAGGCTTCGTTTATGTAGTCCCAATAATGCTCTGCAAGCACGGTATTGCTGCGCTCAAGTGCAAGCCCGCTTACCGGGTGCGCCCCATGCCAAAAAAAACGGAAGGTTTGTCGCTGCACGGTTTCCATCAGTTGGTCATCCGTTAATCCCTTTATTATGCCTACCGGTGCAATGCTGTCGGGGCCATCGCCATAGGTGCCATTGGTTTTTACAGGCTGTGCATTTTTGCAGGCCACGGCGGCCAAAAAAATAATGGGCAACAATTGTTTCATCGTTCTGGCATTTTAAAACCGCACACAAAATTATGAGCAGATATGACTTTGCTTTGTGATAATGGTCTCTATTGACTTACTCTATTTCTGATTTGGATGATGTTTCGAATCCCAATTTTTTTAATCCTTGCTGAATGTCAGGTATCCCCATAAAAAGTTTCCAAAGCAATCCGCTGCGATAGTTTTCAATCATCACCACAATTGGACCCTGATCAATGGCGAGGTGGCTCTTGGCATACCAGTTTTTACTTTCGTTAAACGCATCCACAAAGCCATATTGGCTCCAAATATTATCGCCCAAATTAAAGTAAAAATGTTTAAGTGCCTGCATGCTGTACTCTGGCGTATAAGGAAATGCACTTAGCGCTGCCGTGGGCGAAATAGTACCATTGTCTTCGGTAGGGCTATGGGCTGAATAGCCATTGTAAGTATCGCTTGCGGTAAGGCCCCAGCAGCTGGTACCATATCCCTTAAAATTGTTGGGGTTGCGCACACAATGCTCGCGGTTAATTAAGGTATGGTTTTTATTCTGCTCCCAATAGTTGGCATAGCGGTCTGCAAGTCCCTTTGGATTTAGCCCGAGGAAAGAATAATGCGAAAAAAACAATGGCCCGCCATAGTCGAAGCCTAGCGGAAGCGGTATGTCGTAAAAACGTTTTCCATTTTTAAAAAAATTGCTTTGCGCCCAACCATTGTGATACACGGCCGAACTTACGCCATACTGATTGTTGGGCGAGCTGGCTGCCAATGCGTACATAATCAGGCACTCATTAAAGCCTCGCACCGCAAAATTCATGGCCCAGCCGTTGTTGGGGCTCCAATGCCAGTATAACACCTCCTGTCCGCCGCGGGTATGCCAGTTCCATTCCACATCATTCCAAAGCCAG
>RDXD01000075.1 GCA_004292575.1 Bacteroidota bacterium | reverse complement strand
CACTCGAAGCAAAAACTGCCCATCAGCATTGGTGGATATGCCCACATTGCCACCTTCTATGAGGATACTTGCCTCTGGGATAGTTTGCTGTGTTTTGGCATCTATCACGACACCCTGTAGCACCAACTCTTGTGCAAAAAGGTGCGAGGCACACAAAAGGAAAATAAATAAACTAAAAGTAATTTGCAACTTCTTCATGCAAATTATAAACCAATCTTGCTTCAAAATGTTTTACCACCCCAAAGCATAATAAGCCTTTCCTTCGCCCCAATAATAACCTTCTATCGTGATTGTTTTGCTATTTTTTTTGCTTTCAGCAAGGATAGTTTTGACTTCGGATATGAGTGTGATATTTTTCTTGTCTATTTGTGTGATGATAAAGCCTGTTTTGATGCCCGCACTTTGCAACTTGCCTGCCTGAATTTTTTGTACTTTCACGCCTGTTTTGATGCCGAGTCGCTTTTTTTCGGTAGCGGTAGGCAAGGTCAGCTCTGCACCCCATATTTGGCTATCTCCTTCGGTGGTTTTGGGGGCTTTGTCAGGAATCTTGCCTACCGTACTGAGCAAATGGACTTGGATAATTTTTTCAACGCCTTTGCGGTGGTAGGTAAGGGTGATTTTCTGATTGGGCGCGTAGAGTGCAATGCGTGCGTTGAAGTCTGGAACGGTATTTACCTCTTTTTTGTCAATGGCACTGATGACATCGCCTGCTTGCAGTCCCGCAAAACTTGCGCTACTATGCTCGGCTACATAATCTATCATCACGCCTTTGGTAGTGCGGAGGCTTTTTCGCATAGCGACTTTGCTATCTATTTCCATCAATTTCACGCCCAAAATAGCGCGTTTTGTTTCGCCATGTTCTTTGAGGTCTGCCACTACTTTGCGTACAAGCCCTATAGGAATAGCAAACGAAAAACCTGAATAATACCCTGTGTGTGTGGCTATGGCTGTATTGATGCCCACCACTTCGCCACGCATATTGATAAGCGCGCCTCCGCTATTGCCAGGATTGATGGCGGCATCAGTTTGGATAAAAGATTCTACAGCGTTTTTTTGATTCGTTACGTCATGGCGCAATAGATTGATATTTCGCCCCTTTCCACTTACGATACCCGCCGTAACACTCGCCACAAGGTCAAATGGATTGCCGATAGCCAGCACCCAATCGCCCAGCTCTACTTGGTCATCAGAAACCGCGAGCTGTGCGGTAGGCAAGTCTGCCCCTTCTATCTTGATGAGCGCGAGGTCTGTCGCCATGTCCGTACCTATGATACGCGCA
>RDXD01000074.1 GCA_004292575.1 Bacteroidota bacterium | reverse complement strand
TCGGCAAGGTTGAGGCCACTATATCCTGCGGCGGCATTGTCACCTTCTATGGCCACCAACAACACAATGGCATTGGCCGTATAGCCCAGTGCTGAGCGCGGCCTTGATGTGGTGTTGTTGATGCTGATAAGTTCCTGAGCATCGGTTACATTAATGGTGCCATTTTTTACAAGCATGGGGGACCCGCCAATGGCGCTTACCGGATTCCAGGGTGCTCCGCCAACCGGAAATGAAGCATCGGGGACTGGCTGTGGGGCGCTGCCTTCCGCGTTGGGGCTGGGTGCAGGATAGCTGTACACATTATCATTGCCAGAGCCAATGCTATACACCCATGCAGCCGAGGGGGCACCTGTGCTGCTTACACCAAAGGCTGCCCGGGTGGGGAAATATGGCGTTGCGCTGCCATTAAATGTTCTGTTAACCGATTTAATATTGGGCGATAAAACGGTGTTGTTGTACTTAAGCAGGCTAAAAGATGAACTGCCGCCAAAAAAGCCGCCATTGATGCAGGCATAGGTAACGCCTGTTTCCTGAGTAAAAAAGTCCATGGGCCTTTTGGCCGTAGCCGACACAACGGGCTTAAACTCAAAACGGTTTAGCTTGCTATCGTAGGCCAAACAAAAGGCTTTTGTTGGCTTGCCATTAAACAGCGTGTCGTAACTAAACACCTGCATACCATTTGGCAACCCTGTTGAATAGCTGGGGTTGTATTTCCAGCCTTGTGGTAAGCTTATGATGGTGGTAACCGATACGGGGGGTGTAACGGGTGTGCTACCACCACCCGGGGTTGTTTTTTTCGAACAGGAAAAACAAAGCACTACTGCTAATGGGAGCCATAATGTTTTTTGCATATCAATCATTTTTTAAGTGCAGGCTTAAAGCGTTACTGTGATGTGGGGTTAAAAATTCCCTTTTTGTATGCACGCGTCACTTGGCAGGCTAAACCGCTTGTTCGGGTGCAAAGGTAGGAAATTGCCATACTGCTTTGGCCCGATTATGCGCAGTAAGATTGGCGCACCATGGGGTGCTTACAACTGTGCCTTTAGCCGGTAAATGAAACGCAACACCCCAAAAGCTGGAAACGGTGCAATGCCATTTGTGGCAATTTTAGCCCAAGTAAAAGTCGAAATGAGGCACTTGGAGAGGCACCGGGCCACCAAATTTCCGCTGCAACCTTGCAGGAAATGATGGCTGTGTTGGCGCTTTAAAATTGTGGACCTTGGCGAGTAAGTTTGCGTTGGCGCAAGCGTGGAACACAGCGGGCAAGCCAAGTAACCATG
>RDXD01000197.1 GCA_004292575.1 Bacteroidota bacterium | reverse complement strand
ATGTGGAATTGGAGGGTAGAAAATACAACCGCTACGGTGCCAATTTGTGGGGTATGCTAGAACAGCCACACAGCAACGAACTCACCATCCGTTTTATTTACTTTGTGGATTACAATCGGCTACGTCGCCCGAAAAAAGAGGTTTAGCTCGCTGGGTCCAACGGCATGGGTTCATTTGTTCTTTGTAACTCAGAGTGCCATTTCGTAAGCACTCATGTAATAACGCTGATGGCCATTTGAGCCCGGCCAAGATGGCGATTTGGAACCACTGGGCAACCGTGTTCCACGAAATCTACATGAGTTATGGACTACCCAAGCCGGTTTAGCTTCATACCAAGCTAGCACCTCAAATGGTGAAGATGTTCATGATAAGTTGATTTGTAACTGCCTGGTTTTGTTAATTTGCTTGTGGTGGAAAGAACGGCTAACTTTAGTCCAAAAAAACATGGATAAAGACACCAACGCCTTATTGGCTTCCGAGACTTCTCAGCTAAGTAAACTACAACAAATTGTAAAGCAGGCTATGGACGATGAGAAGCTCATTGTTGAGAATCTTTTGCATCCACCTAAGGAAATCCTCACTCGTGGCCAACGTCTATCCGATAAAATTGCCCGCTTTGGTGGTAGCTGGGCATTTATTGGCAGTTTTTTTCTTGTTTTAGCCAGTTGGATTACATTTAATGTTTCGGTTTCGCTCACGCAACGTTTCGATCCGTATCCCTTTATTTTAATGAACCTGATTTTATCGTGTATTGCCGCACTGCAAGCACCGGTAATTATGATGAGCCAAAACCGCCAAGAAGAGAAAGATCGGAAAAGGGGCGAAAATGACTACATGATAAATCTTAAGGCCGAACTGGAGCTGCGTGCTTTACACCAAAAAATTGATTTGTTGATAGAAGAACAGCTGGCGGTTTTATTTGAAAGTCAGGGCAAACAACTCGAAATTCTTAACCGGCTAGAGGCCAAGCTAAAATAATCGAGCTGCTTTGGGACCACCCAACGCTTACTTCAGTTTCATGAGTAAATAGGAGTAGATAAGGGCATTTTCCTTAGCCTTTTGAGCATTGGTGGAAGAGCCGCCATGGCCGCCTTCGGTATTTTCGTAGTAGTAAGTGCCATAGCCCATATCGTTCATTTTGGCCACCATTTTGCGGGCATGGCCCGGGTGTACCCGATCGTCGCGGGTGGAGGTGGTAAAAAACACTTCGGGATAGCTTGCGCCGGCTACCAAATTGTGATAAGGAGAGTATTTTTTGATGTAGTCCCATTCTTCCGGTACGTCGGGGTTGCCGTATTCACCCATCCAGCTGGCACCAGCCAACAGTTTATTGAAGCGCTGCATATCCAGCAGCGGTACGGCACACACCACGGCTTGATACAAATTGGGCCGCTGTGTAAAGGCTACACCCACCAGCAAGCCACCATTGCTGCCACCCATTACGCCCAGGTGCCGGGCCGATGTTATCTTTTTTGCAATTAAGTTTTCCGATACGGCATACAAATCATCAAATACGTTTTGGCGCTTTTCTTTCATGCCTGCTTGGTGCCATTTGGGACCATATTCGCCACCGCCTCTAATGTTAGCAATTACACACACGCCGCCTTTATCTAACCAAACACTGCCAGTGGACGACAGATAATAAGGCTCGTAAGACACTTCATACCCGCCATAAGCCTCAAGCAGGGTAGGGTTACTGCCATTGTACACCATGTTTTTTGCCGACACCACAAAGTATGGAATCAGCGTGCCATCTTTCGACGGTGCCTTAAACTGCTGAACCATGTATTTTTCGGCATCAAAATAGGCGGGCAACCGCTTTACCACCTGCGTGGTGTTTTTTTGGGCATCGGCAATGTAAAGCGATGACGGCGTGATAAAATTTTCAAAATTGAAGAAATAAGCATCGGTTTGCTCGCTTGAGGTTACAATGTAGATGGTACCTAGCTTGGGGCTGTTTACCGCCTCACGTTTCCACCGGCCATTTTCAAAATTATACGCGTACAAATGGCTGGTTACATCTTTCAGCAGGTTTACCATCAGGTAATTTCGGGTGGTGGCTATCGATTCGGATATACTGCCCGAAGCGTCGGGCGTTTCCACAACCGCAATGGTTTTTTTGTTGGCCAGCAAATCAGTAAAATTTAGGCTCAATAAGGTACCGGTGGCATAGGTATTAGCGCCTACGGTCCAGTTGCTTTTGAGGTGCACAATCAATTGGTTTTTCAGTATGCCTTTAGTTACGGCGTCTTCCGGCAGGTCTAGGGTTACCATTTTGCCGCCCATCCAAACCATTTTTTGCGAGGTAAAAAAAGTCATGGCGCGTTCCACCATCACATACGCTTTGTTGCCATCTCGCATTACGCCACCCCAGTCGCCCACATCGGTTTTTTCACCTTCAAAAATTATGGGTGCATCTTTCAGTAGGCTGCCCCTTTTCCACAGCTTGGTTTGCCTGGGATAGCCCGAGGTTGTCATGGTGCCCTCACCAAAATCGGAGGAGATGCACACCGTGTTTTCATCCAAATAACTTGCGCCACCTTTCGACTCAGCCACGTTAAAACCGTTTTCTACAAACTGTTTGGTTTCTACATCAAACTCCCTAATTACGACGGCATCGCCACCACCTTTGGATAGCGATATCAAAAAACGATTATACTGGGGATACAAACCACTGGAGCCCTTGTAAACCCACTTGGTGTTGTCTTTGGCCGAGAGGGCGTCTATATCAAGCAGCGTTTCCCATACCACCTTGCCACTGGTATAGTTTTGCAACAAGCACCTGCGCCAAATGCCCCGCTCGTGGTCTTTGTCTTTCCAAAAATTGTACACGTACTTACCTTGTATGTTGGGGTAAGCAATTTTTTCGTCGGAATTATAGATGGCTAGGCTTTTGTCGTAAATGGACTGATAGTAGGGTTGGCTGCTTAATTTCTCTACGGTTTTATTGCTAAGCGCACCAACAAAATCAAGGGCATTTTTCCCATCCACTTCCTCCAGCCATTGGTATTTATCCTCTTGTGCTTGCAAGGCTTGGCCTGTTGCCAAAAGGGTAGATAGCAACAAGGCGTTTCTAGTAATTGTTTTTTGCATGTTGTTTTTGTTTTGTCTCGGTCGACCAAAGCTTCCAAAGCGAGACGCAAGGTAGATAATTTTTTTGCTAGCCAAAGTGTGTACCAGCAATCGAGGAATTGGTGGTTGGCTCAGCGTATAGTTTTGTATGTGTTGAGCTGGTTTGCAAGGTGATTTACAAAAGCCTGCCCAAATCAAGCATCAGCAATACAAGGCGGTACTTACGCGCCACATAAAAGTCCTTAGCGTCGCAGCGTCTGGATGGTACTTACCAAAGCGGCTATTTGTCTTTGCTGTTCTTGAATGGCCTTCACCAGCACCGGAATTAGTTCGCTGTATTTCATACCCAAAGGCACATCGGGGCCGCTGTTTACCACGGCTTCGGGAATCAGCTTTTCAATGTCCTGAGCCAAAAAGCCAACTTCTTTCTTCCCGTTGGGATCCGCTTTCCAATTGAATTGCACCGCGTCCATCTGCAATACCTCATTTAGCCCGTACGGCGAGGGGTCGATGTTGGTCTTGAGATTAGCATCGCTGGTTTGAATGGTACCTGTGGCAGCGTAAAGTGCAACAAAACGTTTAGATGGGCCACCCAGATAAATATCATTGTCGACACTGGGGGTAATGCCGCCGCTGTTTACGGTGAATAGCGGGGAGGTATTAAGCGAAAACAACAACTCGCCCGACACACCTTTCATGTTGATGGTTGAGTTTCTTGCCATAAAAACTGTGGACCAAACTGAGTCGGTATAAGATGAACGCCATGCGCTCCCCAACCTTCCTAGGCTATAGGTGCTGTTTAAATCCGGTAGCAGACTGCCTCTTGACACCACACCACCTTCGCTCCATAGTTTTATAACCCGGTCGGTACCAATTGCACTGGTGCCGCCCCCAACAAGGTGTAAGCGATTGACTTCGCCAAAACAACTGTAGCAAATCTTCCCTGCATCGGCTTGCTTGGCCAAGCCCTGCCCAAATTCTAATGTGCCTGAACCCTGTAGTTCCATCGTTAAACTGCGGGTATTGCCGTTTACGTCTAAAGTGGTGTTTGCCGAAATTTGGTTGATGCCTACCTTGCCGTCGCCCGCAAAGTAGGCAATGTTGTGGCTGGGGCTAAATATGGTTAACGAACTTTGCGCATGGCTATTTCCTAAACTTAGGCCCGCTATGGTTATGGGAAAGGCTGTTCGCGAAAGATTAGTGAAGCGAATGCTCCCGCTACCCAATACCGAAGAATCTACCATGGTAAACAGCGGCAGCGCGTCGCGGTTACCATTAATTTGCAATTTGCCAATAACGGGCGCAGTAGTACCAATGCCAACATTTTGGGCGTTGACATGGGAGGCAAAAATGGAAGTGGCTACTGTAAGAAGGCGCAGTAAATGTTTCATAATACAATAAAAATTTAGTGTTGAAGTTAAACAAAGACGCTTCCAAAAATAACTTTTTTGGCAGACCGAGTGGCTTAGAATTTTCTGTGAAAAAAATGCCAAACACGAAGGATTGTTGTTGAGGGCTGTTTGCAAGTTGCCCACACGCCAGCCCAACCGAAATGCATGTGCCGTCTTTGCTAAAAGTCAAAGGGCCAACAGCAATTGTGCACGTCGCAAGCAGAAGGCTCCTTTTCATGGCTTTAAATCAACAAAAACAATTGATTTTATCTATGGTAAAGCCGACTACACCTTCGCCTAGCGGATAGGTTTTTTGCAAAACAGGTCCGGTGGTTTCGCACAAAACACGGGTTAGCGGCACCAAATGCTTCAAAAAATTCAATATTTAAACGGTTATTTCTGGTAGCGCGTTAATCTAAATCAGTTTAAAAACTACCGAGAATACCCGGAAACGATTTGGCTTTTTGAAATGCCCGGTGTGCCAGTCTCCCAACGGCCCCGTCACAAGGTTGGCTTTCATCCATTACCTTCGCGCCCACTCAACTGAGGCTGACAGTTTGACCACATGGACTGAACTGCACGATTTTTGGGCTATACGCGGCTTAGGTATTTCAATTGAATTCTATAATAACGAACAAGAAATTATATGCTCGGTTTCCTCAATAAGCTGCTTGGCGGCAGCAAAAGCGAAAAGGATGTAAAGAAAATTCAGCCTTTTGTTGGCCAGATTAATCAGTTTTTTAAAGATTACGAAACCCTCTCTAATGATGCCTTGCGTGGCAAGACGGCTGAATTTAGGCAACGGCTGGCAGAGGGGTTGGCCGACATAAACCAACAAATAGCCGACAAAAAGGCGGAAGCTGAGGGCCTTGCTGCCGATGCGCTGTCGGAAAAAGACGCCATTTACCAACAGGTGGACGTGCTACTGAAAGACCGCAATGTAGAACTCGAGCGGCTGTTGATGGCCATTTTGCCCGAAGCATTTGCCAATTGCCGCGAGGCAGCGCGCCGTGCGCTGGGCCTGCG
>RDXD01000196.1 GCA_004292575.1 Bacteroidota bacterium | reverse complement strand
CTTACACACAAACAAAGCAAAAAACTGGTCAATCAGGCTGCACAACTCCGCGCTGTGGGCCTTAGAAAGTGGCCGTTAAAAAAAATCGGGTGGGGGCCGAAAGGAGAAATGTAAGATGTCTGATGTACGATGTCTGATTTCTTATGTATAGTTTCTGATTTGTCACATCGTACATCTCACATCGAACTTCCTTACATCTGACTTTCGCTGGTTTCTACAGCCCTTGATTTTTTTTGTTTCTTTTTTTATCAAGAAAAAAAGAAAAAAGCCAGAAAAGCGCGGAATTGCGGATATCGGATGTCCGATGTCCGAAATCGTACATTTGCCGCGTCCGCAGGCACCAGCACCAGCCGGCAGCCAGCAGTTTTTTCACCATCACATCTACCCATCACCAACCACCACCCCATGCTCTACCTCATACCCTGCCAGCTTTACGATGGCGTTACCAACACCATACCGGCCTATGTGCTGGAAGCCGTAAAGCAATGCCAGGTGTTTTATGTGGAAAACGAACGCAGTGCCCGCCGCTATTTAAAAAGCCTGTGGCAGCCCATGGTCATCGACAACTACGAATGGCACACCATTCACAAGGCCGAGCCTGCCGTTATGCAGTCCTTTATCCGCAGCCTCCAAGCTGGCAAAACAGTTGCTATCCTTAGCGAAGCCGGCTGCCCCTGCATTGCCGATCCTGGCCATTTGCTGGTGGCCAAAGCCCAGCACCTCGGCTTCACCGTTAAGCCCTTGGTGGGGCCATCATCCATTATATTGGCACTTATGGGCAGCGGGCTCAATGGCCAGCAGTTTAGATTTAGCGGCTACCTGCCCATTGATGGTGCAGCACGCCGCAAAACCCTGCTACAGCTCGAAGCCACCGTGCAAACCACCAGCGAAACACAGTTGTTTATGGAAACCCCCTACCGCAACGATCAGCTGTTTAAAGACATGCTACAATGCCTGCACCCCGAAACGCTGCTCTGCGTAGCCGCCGACATTAGCGCAGCCACCCAAAGCATTGTCACCAAGCCCATTCACTTGTGGAAATCGTCGCCCCCACCGCTGCACAAGCGGCCGGTTATGTTTTTAATAGGGCGCTACTGAGTTGGGTTGTGGGCCAAACTCGCGGATAGAAATAATGCTGTCAACAATAAACTTGCTATTGCCACGCCATGGCAGCGCACCCAAATACTCGGTGTAACTCAGCTCCACATTTTTGCCACTCGCCAGCCGTAGGCGTTCGGCCAGCGCAACATCTATAATACTAAATTCAAACTCGTTGCTTTGCACGCTGCCGGGCACCTGGCTGCGGTAGCCCGCCTGTATCAAGCGGCCCTCCCAGGTTTTAAACACAAAACCCTTTTTCACCACAAAGTTCAGCTCACCCGCCTTCACGCCACGTTCACCAAACGGAAAGTAGTAGCGCCACCAAAACAAAATGCCCAACACCAGCACTATTAAAAGCATTGCAATGGTTATAAACTTGCGCATGTGTGTTTTTATTTTGGGGCTAAAAGTAGGCAATAAACCATCATTGCCGCATCTGGGGGACACCACGCAATTTCATAATGCGGGCACACCACCATTTGCATCCGTTTCAGGCCTACCTTGCTGCCCGCTTCTGCCGGGCTTTAGTGCCACCAAGCCCTTTTACCCTGGCCGGTCCGAACTCTTTTAGCCCCCATTTGTACACACCAGTAATAATTTGGCCAACTGGCCCACCACCAAAACACCGTCTAAAGTTCCACTATGCGCATTGGAATTGTATGTTACCCCACTTTTGGCGGTAGCGGAGTATTAGCCACCGAGCTGGGCATGGCCCTGGCCAACAAGGGCCACAAAGTACACTTCATTACCTACCAGCAGCCCGTTAGGCTCATGGGCTTCAACGCCAACATCTTTTACCACGAGGTGCGGGTGCCCACCTATCCCCTGTTCGACTATCCACCCTACGAAACCGCGCTGGCCAGCACCATGGTAGATGTGGTGC
Organism: Bacteroidota bacterium; assembly: GCA_004292575.1. GTDB lineage: Bacteria > Bacteroidota > Bacteroidia > Chitinophagales > Chitinophagaceae > Phnomibacter. Next base: position 3,513 of record RDXD01000196.1, on the reverse strand, counting down.
TCAACCACAATTTAGACCTGCTGCACGTGCACTACGCCATACCACACGCTAGTGCAGCCTATATGGCCAAAAAAATTCTGCAAACCAACGATGGGCGCAACATCCCCGTCATCACCACCTTGCACGGCACCGATATTACCCTTGTAGGACGCGATAAAACCTACGAACCCGTGGTCACCTTCAGCATCAACGAAAGCAATGCCATCACCGCCGTGTCGCAAAATTTGCGCCACGAAACCTACCAGTCCTTCAACATCAAAAAAGACATTGCCGTCATCCACAACTTTGTCGATGTTAGCCGTTTCAACAAAAAACCCATCGATGCCTTTCGCAAAGCCCTGGCCCCCAATGGCGAAAGGGTGCTTATCCACGCCAGCAACTTCAGAAAAATAAAACGGGTGGACGATGTTATCCGAATTTTTGCCATCGTAAACAAGCAGTTGCCCAGCAAACTCATGATGGTGGGCGACGGCCCCGAGCGCCACGCCGCCGAGGAGCTGTGCCGCGAGTTGGGCATCAGCGAGCATGTGCGCTTCGTAGGCAAGCAAGACCAAATGGAAGAAATCATGTGCATCAGCGATCTGTTTTTGCTCACCAGCGAATACGAAAGCTTTGGCCTCAGCGCCCTTGAAGCCATGGCCGCCCACGTACCCGTTATAAGCTCTAATGCCGGTGGCTTGCCCGAAATAAATATCCACGGCCAAACCGGTTATATGGCCCCCGTGGGGCATGTGGCCCAAATGGCCGAGCACGCCATCAGCATTCTTCAAAACGACGATACACTCGAAACCTTTCGCCAGCAGGCCTATGCCCAAGCCTGCTGTTTCGATATACAGCACATCGTACCGCAGTACGAGGCCCTGTACCAAACCTTGCTAGAACCCTACGCACTGGCAGAACCGCTATAACATACAAATACAAATTTGGGGCTATCAGCCGCATACCAAAGCCGGGCCTTGGTAGCGGCTGCTACGGGCTGCGGCCCTGGCCCTTGGGGGGCCATGGCTACCCCTGCGCATCCGCCAGCCCTTCGGCCTAAGTACTACTATGGGGCCGTCCCCTGTTTGCATCAGGGTCCGCAATACCATCCATCACAGCAGCTGGTTTTTACCCGCTTAGCCATGCCATCTCGCATAGTTTCCAGCATAGCCCATTACCCACAACTGCAGCCGCCAAAAGCACTAGGCGGCCCACCGCCACACAAACTTACTTACCTACCGCCACAGCAGCCAGCAGCCCCCGTTCAAGCTTCCTTGGCTTGCACCATGGTCCCCAATACGCTCAACTGCAACAGCAGTTTCTTTCTGCTTCACAAAGCTATCTTGCTTGGCTTCCAGCATAGCCCATTGCGCACACGTGCAGCCGCCAAAAGCACCAGGCAGCCAACCGCCACACATACTTACTTACCTGCTCAACACCATTAGGCATCACAAGCCGCAGCACACCCGTCCAATAATTTATACCTAGCAAAATACCGTTAGCCACAGCCTCGGCGCATAAAGCCGCACCAGCAGGGTCATCCCCTCCTTTAAAATAAACAGAAAAATCAGTGGCCAACGGGCCATTAAAAAAGAAAAACGCCCTTTGCCAAATCACGCTAAAAGGGCTAAAACGCAAAAATGGCCATCCAATTTATATTGGACGACCATCTGCAGTTAGTATTGGTTGTATCACAAAGACAGCGACTGTTTTCATTCCGCTGCACAAAAATATCTTTTTTTTATTTCAATATATTTTGAAAGTTTAAAACAATGTTTATATTTGCATCATGCAATTGAGCGAAGCCAAACAACAGTTTATAAGCGCCTGGGGCGGCTTTGGCAGCAACTGGGGCATTAACCGCACCATGGCTCAAATACATGCGCTTCTGCTCATTAGCCCCAGCCCCATTAGCGCCGAAACCGTAATGGCCGAGTTAAACATCAGCCGTGGCAATGCCAACATGAACCTGCGCGAACTCATAAACTGGGGCTTGGTAGAGCGGGTAATGCTAATGGGTGAACGCCGCGAGTTTTTTAGTGCCGAAAAAGACATTTGGACCGTGGCCCGCACCATTGTAAAAGAACGCAAACGCCGCGAGTTAGAACCCATGCTAAAGTTGCTTGACACACTGGCGGTGGTAGAATCCGGCGAAAACCCCGCCGACGAAAAAGCATTTGTCGACACCATTGCCAACATCAAAAAATTTAGCCAACACGCCAATAGCTCGCTCGACACCCTCATTAAAGCCGATGAGCACTGGTTTTTCAGCACCCTGCTGAAGCTTTTAAAATAACATCAACTATTTTTTTGCCCAATATGTTTCACTATTTACTGAAAGTATAGAACAAAACACACCCTTCATGACCCACCCAATCGCTTCCATGCTGCCTTCCACGCTTGCACCCCACACCAAAGCGGCGGGCAAAACATCTGGCCCTGCGCCAGGTTCAGCTTCGCAGTTTCACACCCATCCGGCTCTACCAGCCTTCCCACACCATCGCCTTGGCCACCATGCCAGGTAAAACCACACCCCAGCCAAAATAAACCGCAGCTAGGCAGCACACACACCCGGCACCACAGCACACCCACCGCAAAACCAATACACCGCCGTAAAACATCGGGACCATTTTACCGCGGTGGGTGCGCCGCCCAGCGTTTACACCATAAAACTCAACCCAATATGTACACGTTTAAAAAAATCGACGCTTACGTACAGCTCGCCCTAGTGGTGGGCAGCCTCGTACTGCTTACCGTGAATGGCTTTCGGCACTTTTATTTGGGCTACTTTGTTATAGGTGGCTGGCAAATGCTAAGCCTGCTGGGCCATGCCTGGGGCTCCAAACACTTGTTTATGGGCCAGCGCAGGCGTCAGTACACACGCGTACTGTGCCTCTTACTGGTGCTTGCCGTAGTAGCCCTGGCCTCGGTTTATGGCATCCTGCCGTTTTTACTGCTGCTTACGGTGGTGTCACCAGCACTGGCACTATGGTACATGGCCATTGTATTTACCGAGCTCAAAAACCTGCAACACCGGCAGTTTATACAAATGCGGTAGCCACCAGCCATTTCAAACTGGCAGCATCAACTTTTTTAAAAAAATGCAACCACCCACACTTTCTATGTCCATCTCTCAATTTTATAACAACCCATGCCGGCACCCGCCCGGTCAAGTCCATCGGCCTGCCTTTACCCTTCATTAAAGCAAGCCGCGCAGTTGGCATACCTCATTTAAACCTGCCATTCCAACATCGCCACCCATTCCATCACCTCAAAATATCTTTCAATTATGCAACCCACCATTCCCCATTGGCTCATTATTGCAGGCGGCATAGGCCAAATGTTTACCGCCTTGGTTTATCCGTTTGTGCGTCACCGCGTTTTTAATTGGTATGCCGATATCCAAAAACTAACGCCACTCAACCAAGCCATTGCCAAAACCTACGGCTACTATATTCAGGGCCTCAATTTTGGCTTTGGCCTTATGTCGGTATGCCTTACCCAAACCCTACAAAATGGCACAGCCCTAGCTAC
>RDXD01000195.1 GCA_004292575.1 Bacteroidota bacterium | reverse complement strand
GGTGGTGGCGGTGGAACAGGCGCGGGGCTGGGAACCGAGCTACTACGCCGATGCCTCGTTTGGCCAAAAATGGTTTAGTATTTTGATGGGTAGCCTGATGGTTTTTACGGTTTGGAGCCTGCTGTACTACACGTACCACTACGTATCGAGCACGCAGCGGCAACGCATAAACCAAATACGGCTGGAAACGCTGGTGAAAGACCTGGAACTGAAAACGATAAAGGCGCATATAAACCCACACTTTATTTTTAATGCGCTTAACAGCATAAGGGCGCTGGTGGACGAAAACCCCGAGGGCGCCCGCACAGCCATAACCCAACTTAGCCAACTGCTGCGCAGTAGCATGAATGCGGAAACGGATGAACTGGTGCTGCTGGAAAAAGAAATTTCGATTGTGAAAAACTACTTGGCACTGGAAAAAATTAGGTTTGAAGATAGGTTGGCGGTGCACTTTGAAATAGACGATGACACGCTACACCAGCGGGTGCCACCCATGATGCTGCAAACACTGGTGGAAAATGCCATAAAACATGGCATTAGCAAGCAAGTAGAGGGTGGATTGATTACGATTGTGAGCGACTTTAAAGCCAACCACCACGAGCTGATTATAAGAAACACGGGCACACTGGGCAATGGCAACACGGTGGACGGCTTTGGACTGAGCAGCACCCGCACCCGACTGCAACTGCTGTATGGAAACGAGGCCAGCTTTAAGATAGCCGATGTGCCGCCAAACCTGGTGGAAGCGGTGGTGATAATGCCTGTGCGGGTGTAAACCACGATAAGGTCAAAGGGTGGCAATGGATAAGGACTGCAACGTAAATGGCTGATATTGAATTGAAAATAAACACAGAACAAACGTATTTGATATAACAACCACAACCCCCATACCATGACAAAACGTGCCATTATTATTGATGATGAGCGGCTGGCCCGCAACGAACTGCGGCGACTGCTGCTGGACTTTCCAGAAATTGAGGTGGTGGAAGAGGCTTCCAACGCCCAAGAGGGCTTGGACAAGATTGACCAGTTTAACCCCGACCTGATTTTTTTGGACATTAACATGCCTGGTAAAACCGGCTTTGAAATGCTGCTGGAGCTGGACCGGAGCCCATACGTGATATTTACCACCGCGTATGATGAGTATGCAGTAAAAGCTTTTGAGGTGAATGCGCTGGACTATGTGCTAAAACCCATAGAACCCAAACGCCTGGCCGACGCCATTAGTAAGCTGAATGAGGCCTTTGCTAAGGAACACCAAAGCATTGCCGAGAGTGCTAGCCGTGGACTGTTGAATGAAAACGACCAGGTATTTGTAAAGGATGGCGAACGCTGCTGGTTTGTGAAGCTGGGTGAAATACGCTTGTTTGAAAGCGTGGGCAACTATGCTAAAGTGTTTTTTGGGAACAATAAGCCGCTGATATTAAAGAGCCTGAATGCGCTGGAAGAAAGGCTGGACGAGAAAGTGTTTTTTAGGGCTAACCGCAAGCACATTGTGAACCTGCGGATGGTGGAAAAAGTGGAGAGCTATTTTAACGGCGGACTGCTGCTGGACCTAAAAGGTGGCGATAAGATAGAGGTGAGCCGGCGCCAAACCGTGAAGTTTAAAGAGATGATGAGCTTATAAATGGCCGGGCATGAGCGCAGATTGTGCGAGGCTGAGCGGACATTGACGAAGGAAAAAGCTACATGGCGGGTAGAGAACGCAACGGAATACCATGAAAAACGATAAACAGGTGGGTAATGCTAAAAAGCCACCCGCTTTGGCACTTTGCATTTTACTTGACTTGGTGGGCATGGCCACGTATGCGATACCTGTGCTGGGCGAGTTTGGCGATGTGGTTTGGGCACCGCTATCGGGGCTTATATTTTACCGCTTGTTTGGCGGCTGGCGCGGCGCCATTGGCGGTTTGGTAAGCTTTGTGGAAGAAGCCCTGCCGGGCTTAGATTTTATTCCCACGTTTACGCTGGCCTGGTTTTGGCAACGGTACGATGCCAAACGGCACCATGCTACTTAACACCAAAACGAGGAAATAAACACCTTGGCGCAACAACAGCACCACAGGCAAGCCTAAGACGCAGGCTACAACCCACTCAAATAACCCGATGCAGTGCCTTAAATGGCCGATGTTTGCCAAATGGCAGTGGCCCAACTGGATAAGAAAACCAAACACACAACCGATGCGGAGGAAAAACCGGGATGCCAACCCCAGCCGCTAATATAAACTGTAAACTAAAAAAACTGCATGAGAACATCCCTGCTGTGCTGCCTGGTGCTATTGCTGCTGCAAGCGGCAAGTGCACAACGCCTGAACCGTATTATAAAAGAAAAAACAGTGGCCAAAATAGAAGCCACACTGGCCAGCGATGCCATGGAGGGGCGCGCCACGTTTAGCCCTGGCATAGACCGGGCTGCCAACTACATTGCCCATTACTTTAAGCGCAATGGTATAATGCCGCTGGATGGCAATAGCCATTTGCAACAGTTTGAAATGATAAAAGGCCAACTGACCAATGCCACCGCGATGGTGGGTGGGCAAACGCTGGCACTTGAAAACCTGCAATGTATTTCCACTAAGGGCAGTATTACCGTGAACCAAGACAGCGGTTACAAAATAGTACGGATAAACAAAGGGGAAAACATGCTGCAAATAGCGCGGCCATACCTAAACGGGAAACAGAATGTGCTTATACTGGCCGATACCAGTTTTGCGCCCACATTTAAACAACTGCGGCGCTTTTTGGGTGCTCGGTTTCCGCAAAACAATAGTGTGGTGGTAGCCCTAACGCCACTGGTGGCCGCGGAGACCTTTAGCTTTAACCTAACCCAACAAATAACGGTGCAAAAACTGGCCAATGTGGTGGGTGTAATTGAAGGCAAGACCAAACCCAATGAGTACGTTGTTTTTTCGGGCCACTACGACCACTTGGGCTATGGGAAGGCCACGGCCGACGGCGACTCTTTGTACAACGGCGCCAACGATGATGCTGCTGGTACCACTGCTGTGATGATGCTGGCGCGGTACTTTAAAAAGATGAACAACAATGCCCGCACCTTAATATTTGCTGCGTTTACGGCCGAAGAGATAGGCGGCTTCGGCAGCCGATACTTTAGCGAACAACTGAAACCCGAGCAAGTAATGGCGATGTTTAACATAGAGATGATAGGCACCGATAGCAAATGGGGCAATAACAGCGCCTACATTACCGGATATGAAAAAACTGATATGGGTAAAATTTTAGAACGGAACCTGGAGGGAACGGATTTTAAATTTTATGCCGACCCCTACCCCCAACAACAGCTTTTTTACCGCAGTGATAATGCCACGCTAGCGCGGCTGGGTGTGCCCGCCCACACCATTAGCACCAGCAAAATGGACAGCGAAAAATACTACCATACTGCTGATGATGAGTTTGGCACTTTGAACATGAAAAACATGACCGAAATTATAAAGGCCATTGCACTTAGCAGCCGCAGCATTGTAATGGGCACAGATACACCCACACGGGTGGATGTAAAGCAGCTGAGGTAATGAACTGCGGCTAGAAACGCAGCTTATTCCAACCTTCGCGTATCAAATCGAGCCGAAGATTGGTTATGCTGCCAATATGCGAATGATTAAGATTTCTGGCTTTGTAAGCAAATATGCCACCATCCACAGCGTTGCCAATTTGGCGGTAAGCATCTCTATAACTCATGCCCTGCTGCACCAGTTCGTTCATGGCTTCAACGGTAAAAAGATATTTATACTTTTCATCTTCCAGCAAATGGTCGTTCACCGTAATGCTCTCAAGCATCAGGCAGGTCATTTGCAGGCAGGCTTTCAGGTCTTCTAAGGCAGGAAACAAAATTTCCTTGGTCAATTGCATATCCCTGTGGTAACCCGATGGCAGGTTGTTGATGAGCAAGGTTAGCTCGTTGGGTGTTGCCTGAATGCGGTTGCACTTAGCCCTTATAAGTTCAAACACATCGGGGTTTTTTTTATGCGGCATAATGCTGCTGCCGGTAGTAAGCGATGCCGGAAAACTAATAAAGCCAAAGTTCTGATTAAGGTACAAGCAACAATCGTATGCAAAACGGCTAAGCGTTGCTGCAATATAGCTGATACCGGTTGCTACGGCTTTTTCGGCCTTACCACGGGTCATTTGCGCATATACACTGCTCACATTAATGGCATCAAAACCTAGCGCAACGGTGGTTGCTTGGCGGTCTATTGGAAACGATGACCCATAGCCGGCCCCGCTGCCCAATGGGTTTTTATTTACAATGTTATATGCCGCCAAAAGCATCTCCAAATCATCTACAAGGCTTTCGGCATAAGCGCTCAACCATAGGCCGGCACTCGATGGCATGGCAAGTTGCAAGTGTGTATATCCGGGAATAAGTTTGTGTTTGTTTTCTTCGGCCTTTGCCAACAATAGGTCGAATGTTCGTTTTACATCATCCTTTAAAGCAAGTATTTCTGCGCGTAAAAACAATTTAACATCCACGGCTACCTGATCGTTTCGGCTGCGGCCAGTATGGATTTTCTTGCCGGCCTCTCCCACTCTTTGGGTTAGCAGCAATTCAATATAGCTGTGAATATCTTCTACATCATGCGGCAGCGAAAAAGCAGGATTCGTTACCTCAATTAGTATATTGTCAAGCTCGGCTTGCAAGGCGCTGTGTTCGTCTAATGTAAGCACGCCAATTTTGGCCAGCATAGCTGCCTGTGCTTTATTGCCCTGCACATCAAAGGGAGCAAGCAATACATCAAATTCCTTATCTCGGCCTACCGTAAAGGCATCTACCAAATTTGAAGTTTCCGTATTATCTTTTTGCCAAAGTTTCATTTTTCTATTGCGATTGCTTTACAACAAATTTTCCGTAATTATCTACAAGCTGACAGTATTTTTCTATGCCATCTCTAATTTCATCGAGGTAAATATACTCGTTGGCCATATGGCTGCGGGCACTATCGCCTGGGCCTATTTTTAGAGCAGGAAACGGCATCAATGCCTTATCGCTTGTGGTGGGTGACCCGTAGTGCGCACAGCCCATTTCCAAACCAGCCTTCACCAGAGGATGATCCATTGCAATGGATGTACTCTTGAGTCTTGTGCTTCTTGGGAGTACTTTACTTTTTATCTTTTGCTGAATTAAATCCAGTATTTCGTCAAAAGTATATAATTCATTCACCCTAACATCGGTAACAAACCGGCAAATGGGTGGAACCACATTGTGTTGTTTGTTATCGGTTTCTATTACGGTCACACTCATTTTTGTTTCACCCAATAACGGGCTTACCCGGTCAAAAGAAAAGTTTCGAATGGTGTCGATATCTTCCAGAGCGTTATAGAGTGCATTCTCTCCTTCGTTGCGGGCTGCATGGCCTGCCACGCCATAGGCGGTACAATCCAATACCATCAGTCCGCGTTCAGCCACCGCCATTTGAAAAAGTGTGGGCTCACCTACAATGGCACAGTCAACACGCCCTAACATAGGCAACAGCATTTCAATACCATGTGCACCACT